>CAYGNB010000061.1:0-5111 GCA_964351135.1 uncultured Rhodobacterales bacterium
GTTGATGGTGCGCGACGCCCCCATCTGGCGGGCCACGTCCAGAACCGTATCCTGCAGATCGGTTACCACGACTTCGGCGGCACCGGCCCCGGCGGCAATCGCGGCACACAGGACCCCGATGGGACCGGCCCCGGTGACCAGAATGCGCTTGCCGGCCAGATCGCCGGCCATCCGTGCAGCGTGCAGACAGACCGCCAGCGGCTCGGCGCAGGCGACCGCCCCCAGATCGGCGCCCTCGGGCAACCGGACGCATTGCGACGCCTCGACCACGATCCGGTCGCGGAACAGGCCCTGTTCATGCGGCAACCGGATGGCCGACCCGTTGAATCGCATGTTCAGGCAGTGCATCGGCAGGCCCTCGGCGCAGTAGCCACAGGTGCCGCAGGGGCGGCTCGGGTTGATCGCGACGCCATCGCCCGGCGCGAGGCCGGTGTCGCCGTCGCCAACCGCCACCACGCGCCCCGAGGCCTCGTGGCCCAGGATGATCGGTTCGCGAACGCGAATGGTGCCGATGCCCCCGTCGGACAGATAGTGCATGTCGGATCCGCAGATACCCCCGGCGGCAATCGCCACCATCACCTGACCGGGACCGGGTGCGGCCACCTCATCGGTTTCGATACGAAGGTCATTTTGACCGTACAGGCGGCAGACGCGGGTTTTCATGGAACGGCTCACTTGGTCAGAAGAGAGGGCAGCCAGGTCGCCAGCGCCGGGATGTAGGACACCAGCAACAGCACGGCGATATTGGTCAGCAGGAAGGGCAGGATCGCGACAACCACCGGCATCAGCGGCAGCCGCGCTATCCCCGCGCAAACGAACAGGCAGACGCCCACCGGCGGCGTCGTCAGCCCGATCATCAGGTTCAACACCGCAAAGGTGGCGAAATGCAACGGCTCGATCCCCACGGCCTGCGCCAGCGACAGAAGCGGCACGAACAGGATGATCAGCGCGGCGATGGTCTCCATGAACATGCCGACGAACAGCAGCAGCAGATTGATCAGCAGGATCACCGCAAATTTGTTGTCGGTGATCGACAGGACGCCATCGGCAATGGCCTGCGGGATACGCTCGGACACGAGGATCCATCCGAAGACATTGGCAAATCCGACCAGCGCAAGGATACCGGCCGCCGAAACCGCGCTCTCGACCAGGATGCCCGGGACCTTTGCAATGGGCAGTTCGCGATAGATGAATGCGCCGACGAAAAAAGCATAGACGCTGGCGACCACGGCGGTTTCCGTTGGCGTGGCAAGGCCCGACAGCAGGCCGTAGATGATCAGAAAGGTCATCGCCAGCGCCCAGAACGCGCCAGAGAAGGACCGCGCCACCTCGCCCAGTCCCTGCCAGTGCTGACGGGGAAAGTCCCTGCGGGCCGAGATCACGTAGGCCGTGGCCATCATCGCCAGCCCCATCAAAATGCCGGGAACGGCACCCGCCAGGAACATCTGCCCGACCGAGATACCCGACAATGCGCCGACGATGATCATCGGGACCGAGGGCGGGATGATCGGCCCGACTGTCGAGGATGCGGCGGTCACAGCCGCCGAGAAATCTGCCGGGTAGCCTGCCTTTTTCATACCGGGGATTAGCACGCCACCGATACTGGCCGCATCGGCCACGGCGGTGCCGGTGATCCCGCCGAACAGCATCGAGGCGGCGATATTGGTCAGGCCCAGCCCGCCCTTGATCCAGCCGACCAGTGCATTGGCGAACCGGATGATACGGCCGGTGATGCCACCCTGGTTCATCAGGTTCCCGGCAAGGATGAAACCCGGGATCGACAGCAGGACAAACACGTCCATCCCCGCATACATCTTTTGCGGCATGACCACCGGCGGCAGTCCGGCGAGCAGAAGATAGGCCAACGAGGCGAGCCCCAGCGTGATTGCCACCGGAATGCCGACAACCAGCCCGCCGACGAAAACCGAAAAGAGAACCGCAACCTCCATCGCCTAGACGCCCTCTTCGGGTTTTACAGGTTTGCCGTCCTCGGTGCCCGTCAGCATCCCCAGCACGCGCAACCCGGCAAAGACGGCCAGAAAGGCCAGCATCAGCCAGACCGTCAGGTGAATGACATCCATTCGCACGCCTAGCGCGGGCGAGGTCTGCATCTTGCCGATCGCCACGAATTGCCACGCGTGCGACAGCAGGTAGACCGACAGCGCGCAAGTCGCCGCCGCCGACAGCAGCCGCAAGAGCCACGGCGACCGGCCCGGCAGGTATTCGCAGACCACGTCCACGTTCACCAGATCGCCGGTGCGAAACGCCAGCCCCGCGCCGAACGCTACCGAGTAAAGCAGCGCGTAACGGGTCAGTTCCTCGGTCCAGACCGGAGCAAACCCGGTCAGGCGGCCGGTGACCTGGATCAGTACCGCACCGATCAGAACCGCAAAGGAGAGCCCCGCCCCCCATTGGGCCAATCGGGTGATCAGGTGGATGATCTTATCAGCAAGGTGCACGTGAACCTCGGTGCGCAACAGGCTCTCCGGCGCCCTGAAACGAGCACCGGAGACCCAGGTGGATCAGTTCGAAAACAGGCCTTCGACAATCGGCTTGATCTCGTCGTTGACATTGGCCAGCACCGCGTCCTTCGCGGCAGCCTGAAAGGCGGCGGCGTCGACTTCGACAAAGGTCATGCCCTTTTCTTCGAGAAACGCCCGGTCGTCGGCGAGGCTGGCGTTGAACAGGTCGCGCTCATAGGCCTGGGCGCGGGCGGCGGCTTCCGTGACGGCGGCCTGATCGTCGGCGCTCAGTTTCTGCCAAGTGGATTCCGCGATGGTCAGGTAGATCCACGACCGTACGTGATCGGTCAGGTTGACATGGCTCTGAACCTCGTAAAACGACGCCGACCTGATCAGTGCCAACGGGTTTTCCTGTGCCTCGATTGTACCGTTCTGAAGCGACGTGAAGACCTCGGAGAACGCCATCGGGCCGGGGTTCGCGCCCAGCGCCTTCCAGACATCGACGAACAGCGGCACGTTCGGTACGCGCATCTTCAGGCCGTTCAGGTCGGCGGGTGTCTTGATCGGGCGGTTGGAGGTCAGGTCGCGTGCGCCTCGGGCGAAATAGGCGATCGGGCGGATCTGGACCTTTTCGACAATCTGCTGCTCGATCTCGCGGCCCGTCTCGCCAGAGGCAAAGGCATCCATGTCCTCGATGGTCTTGAATGCGTAGGGCACCGCCAGAAGCGCGGCCTTGGGTGCCCAGTTCTGAAGCGACTCACCGGTGATGGTCATATCGACCGTGCCCAGTTGCATACCGTTGATGAGGTCGATTTCCTTGCCGAGGCTCTCGTTCGGAAACACCTCGACCGCGATGCGGCCATCGGTCAGCGCCGACAGTTCCTCGCCGAACTTGACCGAGGCCAGGTGCCAGGGATTTTCCTCATTGGCGAGGTGGCCCAGCTTCAGCGTCACCTCCTGCGCCGAAACCGCGCCGGCGGCCATCGCCACCGCAGTTGCCGCAACGGCGGCGAGTTTCCATCTGAACGTCATGTATCCACTCCTCCTTGGATGGGTGCGTTGACCGGTTGAGGGATCTCCCCGTCCGGCGGATCGAAAAAGTCGGGATTGGCCGCGCGGATCTGCGGCAGGTCGGACAAGACCTCGCGCAGATGCCCGCGAATGGCGGCATCGGCCCCTTGCGGATCGCCGGTTTCAATCCGGTCGACGATGGCCGTGTGTTGCGCGATCAGCTTTTGCACCGGGAACTGTCCCAGCGACAGAAAACGCACGCGGTCCATCTGGGACTTCAGCCCTTCAATCAGCTTCCAGGCGCCGCGTTTGCCGGCGGCATCGGCCAGCGTCCGGTGAAAACGTTCGTCCAGCTCGATGAACGCCGGCGGGTCGGTCAGCGCCACGGCTTGTTGCGCGACCAGCTGCGCGCGCAGATCGCGGATCACCGCAGGATCGGCTGCCTGAGCGAGAATGGCGACGATGTCCGCCTCGATCGCCTCGCGAAGAAAGCGCGCGTCCAGAACGGCGGAATAGTTGATCTTGGTGATAACGGTGCCGCGCTGCGGAAGAATGGCCAGCAGCCCCTCCCCCGCCAGCTTGATGAACGCCTCGCGCACCGGCTGGCGACTGACGGCGCAGGCGCGCCCGATCTCGCTCTCGGAAATGCGGTCGCCGGGGGCGAACTTGTTGCGAATGATGGCATCGCGCAGACGCGCGTAAATCTGTGGCGATATCGCGGATGCCGGATCCAGATCGCAGGCAACAATCCCGTGCGCCGTCATGATTCGCTGTCCTCCCACCGGCAATCTACCATACTTCCATACTAGTCAGCAATCCACGCAGATGCTAGAGTGACGACTACGACTCGGGAGGATGAGACATGAAGCAGACTTGGCGGTGGTTCGGGCCCAAGGATCTGGTGTCCATCGACGATATTCTGCAAGCGGGGGTCGAAGGCATCGTTTCGGCCCTGCATCACGTGCCGACCGGCGCGGTCTGGACCCCCGAGGAAATCGCTCAGCGCCAGCGCGAGATCGCCGCAATGAGCGATGGCACCCCATCCGGGCTGGCCTGGGACGTGGTGGAAAGCCTGCCGGTTTCCGAGGACATAAAGAAGCAACGGGGCGACTGGCGCGCGCATATCGACGCCTACACGGCCAGCCTGCGAAACCTGGCCGCGGCAGGGATCAGGGTAATCTGCTACAACTTCATGCCGGTGCTCGACTGGACCCGTACCGATCTGGCGTGGCGGCGGCCCAACGGCGCCACCTGCATGCGGTTCGATCTGACCGATTTCGCCGCCTTCGACCTGCATATTCTCGCCCGCCCCGGCGCCGCAGAAGATTTTGACGACACCCTGCGCGACGCTGCCGCCGCGCGGTTCGCGTCGATGAGCGATGCGCAACGCGACGCGCTGGCCCGGAACGTGATCTTTGGATTGCCCGGTGCCGCCGAAAGCTTCTCGCTGGACGATGTCCGCCAGCACATCGCCGAATACGCCCGGATCGGCGAAGACCGCCTGCGCGCCCATCTGGTCGATTTCCTGTCCGAGGTCGTGCCCGTGGCCGAAGAACTGGGTCTGCGTCTTTGCTGCCATCCCGACGATCCGCCGGTGCCCCTGCTCGGCCTGCCGCGGATCATGTCGACCGAAGCGCA
>CAYGNB010000061.1:5211-11998 GCA_964351135.1 uncultured Rhodobacterales bacterium
CCTGCGCGAAGAGGCGCGCCGCAAGGCCGAGGGCCGCGCCGACTGGTCGATTCCCTTCCGGCCCGATCATGGACAGGACATCCTCGACGATCTGGGGCGCAAGGCGCAGCCGGGATATCCCGCCATCGGGCGGCTGAAGGGGCTGGCCGAATTGCGCGGTGTGATCGCGGGATTGCAGCACGGGACGGCCATGGAATGACGGGCCGACTGAGCGGCATCGACGGCCTGCCTGACACGGTCAGCCGCCCCGGCTATGCACCCGAAGCGCATGGCGCGGGCATCGTCCATATCGGGCTTGGCGCCTTCCACAAGGCCCATCAGGCGGTCTATACCGACGACGCGCTGGCGGCATCGGGCGGTGACTGGCGGATCATCGGGGTCAGCCTGCGCAGCGAAGAGCCCGCGAAGGAATTGACGCCACAGAACGGGCTCTTCACCGTGATCGAACGCAGCGCCGCACGAACGCAGGCCCGTGTGATCGGCGCCATCGCAGCGGCGTATTGCCTGAAAACAGACCGCCAGGCGGTGCTGGACGCTTTGGTTGCGCCCACGACACGGATCGTCTCGATCACCGTCACCGAAAAGGGTTATGGCCTAGACCGGACCACCGGCGGCATCGACCACAGCCACCCGGCCATCGCCGCCGATCTTGCCGACCCTGACAACCCGCAGGGGCTGGCGGGCCTGCTGGTCTGGGCCCTGGGGCAGCGGCGCAAGGCGGGCGTGCCACCCTTTACCGTGCTGTCCTGTGACAACCTGCCCGAGAATGGCACCCTTCTGCACGGGCTGCTGACCGATTTCGCCCGCCATACCGCCCCCGATCTGGTCCCGTTCCTGGCACATCAGGTTGCCTTTCCGTCAACCATGGTTGACCGTATTACCCCCGCGCGCAGCGGCGGCACCCTGGCGCTCGCCGCGAAACTGTGCGGGCACCGCGACGAGGCCGCCATCGAATGCGAAGCTTTCCGTCAGTGGGTGATCGAGGACCACTTCCCCACCGGGCGCCCGGACTGGGAGACAGGCGGCGCGATCTTCGTCAAAAGCGTCCGGCCGTATGAGGATATGAAGCTGCGGATGCTGAACGGCAGCCACTCGATGCTGGCCTATTCGGGGTTTCTTGCCGGTCACAGATATGTTCGCGATGTCATGGCAGACCCCGCGCTGTCCGCCTTGGTCCGGCATCATCTCGCGGCGGCGGCGGGCACGCTCGATCCGCTCGCGGGCGTCGATTTCGCCAATTATGCCAGCGAGCTGGAGGACCGGTTCCGCAACCCGCATCTGGGGCACGAGACCTATCAGATCGCCATGGACGGAACCGAGAAGCTGCCGCAGCGCATCTTTGCCCCCGCCGCCGAGGCGCTGACGCGGGGCCAGCCGCTGGACGCCTTCGCCTTCGCCACTGCCGCCTGGATGCGCTACACGCTGGGGCGGATGGATGACGGCGAAACCTATGCCCTGCGCGACCCGCGTGAGGCGGAGCTTCGGCCACTGGGCGACGAGGCCACCGCCCGGCAGACCGTCGCCCGTCTTTCGAACCTCCCCGGGTTGTTTCCACCGGCTCTGCGCGACAACATTGCGTGGACGGATGCCGTGACAGGCGCCCTGGACCGGATGCTGTCAATCGGCGTCCGGGGGGCAATTGCGGAAACGGCCCGGACCATCGGTAATACGGTTGGATAAGACGATGACCCGCGTTGCATGTATCGGCGAAGCCATGATCGAACTGACCTGGACGCGACCGGGCGGCCAGATCGGATTTTCCGGCGACGTGCTGAATACCGCCGTCTATCTCGGGCGCGCGGCACCGAATGTTGCCGTCGATTTCATTTCGGTCCTGGGACGGGATGGCGTGTCGGACGCCATGGTTGACTTCATCGAAACCGAAGGCGTCGGCACAGCCGGGATCGAACGGCATCCCGAACGGCTCCCCGGCGTCTACGCGATCACGACCGACGAACGGGGCGAACGCAGTTTCAGCTATTGGCGCGACAAATCGGCGGCAAGAACCCTGTTCGAAAATGGTTTCGCGGCGCTGCAAGGCTATGATCTGATCTATCTCAGCGGGATCACACTGGCGATCCTGCCGCCGGACATCCGAAATGCGCTGATCGCGCATCTGGCGGACCATCCCGCCCGCATCGCGTTCGATTCCAACTATCGGCCGCGATTGTGGGAAGACGCCTCAACCGCCCGGCAAACGATCGAGGCGATGTGGCGGATCACCGATGTGGCGCTTCCGTCCGAAGATGACGAATGTTTGTTGTTCGGCGATGCCGATACAACCTCGGTTCTGGAACGGCTTCGATCCTGGGGGGCCGAACGCGGCGCCCTGAAGCGTGGTGGGATGGGGCCGATTGCGCTGGACCGAACGGTCGCCGCGTTGCACCTGCCCGCCGCAAAGCGGGTCGTCGACACCACGGCGGCGGGCGACAGCTTCAATGGCGGCTATCTGGCGGCCATACTTTCCCAGCGATCGGAAGAAAGCGCCATGTCCTACGGGCACCGATTGGCAACGGCCGTGATCGGGCACCCCGGCGCAATCATCCCGGCAGAATTCTGCCCGGAACTCTGACCAGAGTAGCCGTGCGGGCCCCCGTTACTCGGAGTCGGGCTCGTCGCCGGGTTCGGGATCTCCTTGGTTCCCGGCACAGGCGGCCAGCCGCGCCTCAAGCCAGGCAATGCGCTCGTCGCGCGCGGCCAGGGCGGCGGCCACGTCCCCGGCTTCGAAACGTTGGGGGATATGCTGCTGGCAATTCACATCCCAGGTTCCGATATCGAAGAGGATCGCGCGTTCGGGCCGGCCGCGGCCGCCTCCGGTTCGCAATTGCGCCACCAGTTGCCGATCGTCCTCAACCACGCGCGCGGTGCCCCAGAGCTTGACCCGGCGCTGTTGCGCATAGTCGATCAGGAACAGGAAGGCTCGCGGATTTTCCGACAGGTTCCCAAGCGTGATATATTGCCTGTTCCCCGCGAGATCGGCAAAGCCAAGGCGCCGCTCGTCCAGCACCTTCAGAAACCCCGCTGGACCACCGCGATGCTGGATGTAGGGCTGCCCCGACGCGCTGGCGGTGCCCAGAAAGACACTGGTCTGCGCGCCGATGAACCGGGCGAGATCCGGTGTGATGCGATCGGGCCAGGGCCGCTTGGCCTCAACCCTTTCAAATAGCTCACGCGACCCCTTCGCCGCCTGTTGTGCCTTGACGGCGGGGGAAAAGGCGATGTCGCTGGGCTGATGACCGGCCATGATCAAAGCCCCAGATCGGTCAGTGAGGGGTGATCGTCGGGGCGCCGTCCCTGCGGCCAGTGGAACAGGCGGTCGGCCTCGGAAATGTCGAGGTCGTTGATGCTCGCATGGCGCACCGCCATCAGTCCGTTCGCGTCGAATTCCCAGTTTTCATTGCCGTAGGAACGCACCCATCGGTCATCCGCCCCGCGCCACTCATAGGCGAAACGGACGGCGATCCGGTTGCCCTCAAAGGCCCAGAGTTCCTTGATCAGGCGATAATCCCGTTCGGTCCGCCATTTCTCGGTGAGGAAAGCGACAATCTCCTCACGGCCAGTGAGGAAAGTGCTGCGGTTGCGCCATCGGCTGTCGGGCGTATAGGCCCGCGAAACGGTCTCGGGGTCGCGGCTGTTCCAGGCGTCCTCGGCCAATCGCACCTTTTGCACGGCGGTCTCTCGGGTAAAGGGGGGAAGCGGCGGGCGGCTCATCATTGGCTCCTGGCTCAATGGGGGGCGACGGTGGCAGATGGATGACCTGCCACCGTCAGGACGTCAGGCGGCGACGCCATCGGCAACGGGGAAGTCGATGTCGGTCCTGGCCACCTCGTTGAGGTAATTGGTCCAGATGTTCAGCGCGACATGCTGCACGATCTCGATGACCTGCCCGTCGTCATAGCCGGCATTGCGCACCGCGCGCAGATCGTCATCGGCCACGTGGCCGCGGCTTTCGGCGACCTTCACCGCGAAACGGACAGCGGCGTCGGCCCTGGCATCGGTGGAACCGCCCCGGCGGTTGGCGGCAATCTCTTCGGGCGAGAGTTTCGCGAGGTTCGCACCGAGATAGGTATGGGCCGAGAGGCAGTATCCGCAGCCGTTGAACTCGGCGATGGCCAGCGCGATCCGCTCGCGGGTCGCGGCGGGCAGCCGACCCTTTCCGAGTGCGCCGAAGAGACCGAGATAGCCTTCGAGTGCCGCCGGGCTGTTGGCGGCAAGGCGAAACAGGTTTGGCGCGCTTCCGAGCTGCTTGGTGACCTGCTCCAGCAGCGGGCGCGAGGCTTCGGGCGCGGCGTCGATCGTGGCGGGGATGGCGATCCGGGACATGGGGTATCTCCTTGGGGTTGCTGTGATGCCGCCAAGATAAGGCTTCCAAAATTGATGAATAGAAGTCATGATTGAGAGATGCCCTCCCGAAAACTGGAAGCATGACCGACCGTCTCGACTCAATGTCCATCCTCGTCGCAGCCGTCGACGCCGGCAGTCTTTCGGCCGCGGCGCGCAGGCTCGGACTGCCGCTGGCAACGGTCAGCAGGCGGGTGGCCGAGCTGGAAAAGCGGCTCGGAACCAGCATCCTGTTGCGGTCCGCACGCGGACTGACGCTCACCGACCCCGGTGCCGCCTATGTCGCGGCCTGCCGCCGTATTCTGGAGGATGTGGCCGAGGCAGAACGGATCGCGGCGGGAGAATTCGCCACACCAAGGGGGCTGTTGACGCTCACCGCCCCGATCGTCTTTGGGCGGCTGCATGTTCTGCCGGTTGTGACCGCTTTCCTGAAGGCCTACCCGGATGTGGATGTGCGGCTTGAGCAGACCGACCGCCCGACCAGCCTGCAGGAGGAGCAGATCGACATTGCGATACGCATCGGCCATCTGCCCGACAGCAGCCTGCGCGCGCGCAAGCTGGGGCAGGTGCGCCGGGTGGTTTGCGCGAGCCCGGACTATCTGACCGCGCGTGGCCGGCCCGAACGCCCCGAGGATCTGGCGCAGCACGATTGCATCAGTTTCGAGAACCTGATGCCCTCGGATCGCTGGCCGTTCGGAAACGGACAGGGCAACCGGCAGATCCGTATCCGGTCGCGCATGACCGTCAACACGGCCGAAGCCGCCATCGACGCGGCCGTTGCCGGGCTGGGCGTCACGCGGGTTCTGTCATACCAGGTGGCCGCGGCCGTATCGGCGAAGCGCCTCGAAATCCTTCTCGAACACGATGAGCCGGAACCGTGGCCGGTCAGCATTCTCTACCGCAGCGGTCTCGTTCCCCAGAAAATCCGTGCCTTTGTCGATTTCGCGGCGCCGCGACTGGCCTCCGTTCTATCGAGGTCCCGCGACGGTCTCGGCTGATGCCGGGATCGCACGCGCGTTACGCCGCCAACCCAGCAAGCTGATACAGAAGGCCGTTTCGGCGAGAATGGTCACGGCATAGGCCGGAGCAAAAACCTCCGAAAGCTCCGGGGCGCAGAACCGCAAACCGCTACCGATCAGATAAACAACACCTGCGGCCCCGATGCCAACCGCAACGACCCTTGCGAACAGGCCGGATCGCCAGATCAGCAGGCCCGTCACGAGGCTGCTCACGCCAAAGAACACCAGCCCCAAGTCGTAGCCATGTCCGTGCAGGCCGATAAAGACAAGCGCGAGCGATTGCGCCCCGGCCATCGGCGAAATGCCAGGCGCCGCGATCAACAGCCAGGCCATTTGCAGCGCCAACAGGCTGACCGCGATCAGGACTGTCTGGATCAGGCGGAAGACCATCGCCGCGAGCGCGAGGCCCGGGGCTGCGGGGCGAAAAATCTGAAAAAGCAGGAGTGCGAGGCCGACGTCGCAGATCGCCATCACGAGATCGGCGCCGATGGCCAGCCTGAAACGGCCCTGACCGGCGAGGATGGCCTCTGCCGTGGCCTGCGCGTCGCCAAGGTCGATCAGCGGGCCGCGCAGGCCGAGCTCGGCGCCAAGCCCGGCGACGATGATCACCAGATAAAGCGCTCCGGCAAAACGGGCCATGACCGCAAGATCAGGCCTAGGGATCGGGTGCGTCACGAATTCGATCTCCTGTCGACGAGGCAATGGCACGGCTACACCGATGCCGAACGACCGGCCGCGCCCGGTACACCCCTGGGCGCGGCAGCGCGTTGACGGCTGGTTCGCTGGCCGATCCAGACCGACCCGAGGACGATCACCGCGCCGATGACCTGCATCGAGCTCAGCGCCTGGCCGAGCCAGATCCACCCAAGGGCGACTGCGGTGACCGGGCTCATCATGCCGAGCATCGAAACAGCGCCGGGTTCAATCCGGGCAACACCCCGGAACCACAGCCAATAGGTCAGCGCCGCACCGACGAGCCCAAGCCAGACAAGGCCCGCCAGATTTGTGGCGGTCAGCGTGGGCAACGGGGGCTCTGCCAACAGCGCGACCGGCAGCAGCAGCAGCCCGCCGGCGGTCAGTTGCCAGGCGGTAAAGCTCAGCGCCGGCACCGGCGGCTGCCACCTGCGGCTGAGCACGGTCCCGGCGGCCATCGACACCGCTCCACCGATCCCTGCGGCAATGCCGATGGGGTCGAGCCGGGCGTCGGGACCCAGCACCAGCAGGGCGACACCGATCACGCCGGTCAGCGCGGCCAGCACTGCCGCCATGCGGATCGGCGTTCCCAGAATACCGCGTGCCAGCCCGATCACGATCAGCGCCTGAAGCGCCCCAAGGGTCGCCGCGACACCGCCGGGAAGACGGTAGGCCGCCACGAAAAGCAGGGTCCAGAAAATGGCGAAGTTCAAAGCCCCGAGTATGAATGTGCG
>CAYGNB010000062.1:0-11995 GCA_964351135.1 uncultured Rhodobacterales bacterium
CCACCGGATCGTCGATGGCAAGGGCGCGGTCACCTTCCTGGTGCGCGTGAAAGAGGCGCTGGAAGACCCACGCCGTCTGCTGATGGATTTGTAATCATGGCGACGCATGTACTCTGGCAGGCCGACGTGGCCGATTTCGACGCCTGGCTGAAGGTGTTCAGAGAGGATCAGCCGATGCGCAAGGCGGCCGGGATTACCGATCTGCACGTCTGGAAAGATCCCGAACAGCGCGATCATGCGGTTGCCCTGTTCGAGATTACCAACCTGGACCGGGCCCGGAGCTTCATCGAATCGGAAGAGCTGGCCATGCACCATGAACGTGGTGGCGTCGCACATATTCAGGTGAAGGTTCTGACACCCGTCTGAACAGGCACCCAGGCGATCCGCCCCGCGGGTCGCCTTTTCAAAAAGAACACTCCGCGGATTTGGGAGAACAAAATGGCTAACTATGACGTCATCGTAATCGGCGCCGGTCCTGGCGGCTATGTCTGCGCCATCCGCTGCGCGCAACTGGGCCTGAAAACCGCCGTCGTCGAAGGGCGCGAAACGCTGGGCGGCACCTGTCTGAACGTGGGCTGCATTCCGTCCAAGGCGCTGCTGCATGCCAGCCATCAGCTGCACGAGGCCGAGCACAACTTTGCCAAGATGGGCCTCAAGGGCAAAAGCCCCTCGGTCGACTGGAAACAGATGCTGGCCTACAAGCAGGAGACCATCGACGGCAACACCAAGGGCATCGAATTCCTGTTCAAGAAGAACAAGATCGACTGGCTCAAGGGCTGGGGCAGTATCCCCGAGCCGGGCAAGGTCAAGGTGGGTGACGACATTCACCAGGCACGGAACATCATCATCGCCACCGGGTCCGAACCGTCGTCGCTGCCTGGCGTCGAGGTGGACGAAAAGGTCGTTGTGACCTCGACCGGCGCGCTGGAGCTGACCAAGGTGCCGAGATCGCTGGTCGTGATCGGGGCCGGCGTGATCGGCCTGGAACTGGGCAGCGTCTATCAGCGGCTGGGGGCGCAGGTGACGGTGGTCGAATATCTCGACGCCATCACGCCGGGCATGGACGCGGAGGTGCAGAAAACCTTCCAGCGCATCCTCAAGAAACAGGGCCTGAACTTCGTGATGGGGGCCGCGGTCCAGAAAACCGAGGTCAAACGCGGCAAGGCCACCGTGACCTACAAGCTGCGCAAGGATGACAGCGAACATGTGCTGGAGGCCGACGCCGTGCTGGTCGCCACCGGACGGCGGCCCTACACCGAGGGGCTTGGGCTCGACGCGCTGGGCGTCGAGATGACCCGGCAGGGCCAGATCGCCGTGGGCGCGGACTGGCAGACCAACGTCAAGGGCCTTTATGCCATCGGCGACGCGGTTCCCGGCCCGATGCTCGCCCACAAGGCCGAGGACGAAGGCATGGCCGTGGCCGAACAGGTGGCGGGCAAGCACGGCCATGTGAACTATGGCGTGATCCCCGGCGTGATCTATACCGCACCCGAGGTGGCCAATGTCGGTGCAACCGAACAGAGCCTGAAGGATGCGGGCCGTGCCTACAAGGTCGGCAAGTTCAACTTCATGGGCAACGGGCGGGCCAAGGCGGCGTTGGCGGCTGACGGTTTCGTCAAGATCCTGGCCGACAAGGATACCGACCGCATCCTCGGTGCGCATATCATTGGCCCTGCAGCGGGCGAACTGATCCACGAGATCTGCGTCGCGATGGAATTCGGCGCATCGGCCGAGGATCTGGCGCTGACCTGCCACGCGCACCCGACCTTCTCCGAGGCGGTCCGCGAGGCGGCGCTGGCCTGCGGCGACGGGCCGATCCACAGTTGAACTGACCGGGTCGCGGGGTGTTCTTGCGGATACGCCCCGCGACCGGCCAGCGAAGTGGCCCGCAAGGGCCGATGAGCGGCCTCTGTCGCTATCCCTTGCCGCAGAGCGCGGCGATGCCGGCAACGACATCCGGTTTCGCGGCGAGCGCGTCCGCGACCAGCGCGCGCGCCGTGTCCATCAGCGCCTCGGGCTCGGCCAGACGATCCACCAGCCCGATACGCAGCGCCTCTTCGGCGTCGAGCCGCGCCCCGGCCATGAAGATCAGCTTGCTCCGCGCCGGGCCTATCAGGGCCGCCATGCGCACCGGGTCGGTGGGCTGCGGCAGAAAGCCCCGCTTCATCACCGGATAAAAGAAATTCGCACCGGGCACCGCGATACGCAGATCGCAGGCCAGCACCATGCCCATCGCGCCGCCCGCCAATGTGCCGTTCAGCGCGGCCACGCTCAGGCAGGGCAGGGCCGCGATCGCACCCGACAGCCGTTCCCATTGCGGTGAGGTGGCCAGCGACCCTTGCATCTCGTTCAGATCGGCCCCGGCGCTGAACACCTTGCCGCGCCCGGTCAGGATAAAGGCGCCCGCGCCCTCGGCCTTTGCTGTCTCGGCGACCTCGGCCAGGTCGCGCAGCATGGCCTCGGTGACCGAATTGGCCTTGTCGGGGCGGTTCAGGGTGGCGATCCACAGCTCGCCGTCACGTTCCAGTTCGATCATACCAGCCCTACCTTTGCCCGGATTGCCGCGTCACGCAGCGAGATTTCCCTGCCCACGAACTCATCCGCATCCGCCGTGCACATCCACAGCAACGCGCGGGCGGGCCAGTCGGGCGGGATGTGATCGGACCAGTCCAACTCGCTGACCGGGTTGATGCCCGACGCCTTGATCTCGCGCTGCATCTGCGTGGCCACCGTGCCCGGCGACAGGCCCATGGCGCGAATACCGTTGCCGCGTTCCTCGTGGTCGAGGCAGGCGGTCAGCATCGCGGCCCCCGCCTTGGCGGCGCAATAGTGGCTCCAGGCCTCGATCGGGCTGTGGGCCGCGCCCGAACTGACCGTCAGTACCGTGCCGCCACCGGCCGCGCGCATCACCGGTTGCGCTGCGCGCATGCCGTGAAAGACGCCCTTGAGATTGATGTCGACCGCCTGACCCCAACCTGCCGGATCGGCGTCGCGCAGATGCGATATCGGTTCGATCACACCGGCATTGCCGATCAGCACGTCGAGCCCGCCGAACCGATCGACCGCAGCGGCCACCGCCGTCTCGACCGCTGCGTAATCGGCCACGTCGCAGGCCGCAGCCAATGCCTGGTCGCCGATTTCGTTGGCCAGGTCCGCCAGGCTGTCGGCGCTGCGCGCGCACAACACGACATTGGCCCCGGCCGCAGCGAAAACCCGCGCCGTGTCGGCGCCGATTCCACGGCTGGCCCCGGTGATCAGCACGGTCCGGCCCGTCATGTCCGTCCGTTCCATCCGACATCCTCCGTTCTATGCGTCCGCACCGTGGTAATGCGTGGCACGGCAACGGTCCAGCGGCTTCGCGTCAGGTTTACCCCGGTTTACCCTGGCCCGGGTTTCGCTTGACGCTCCGGCGTGCTAGCTCGACGATACGCGCAAACCGACGGGGAAGGATCTTTCCGATGACGATGACCGCAATCCGGGGCGCCGGCGCCGCCCTTTTCCTTGCCCTGGTCGCGCAGGGTGCCCAGGCTGACATCACCGCGCAGGCGCTGTGGGACGATTGGCGGGCCTATCTCGAAAACATGGGGTACGGCGTCACCGGTACGGCGACCGATTCGGGCGGCAGCCTGACGGTCAGCGACATGACCCTGTCCATGCCGGTGCCGGACACGGACGGGCAGGTTTCCGTGGCCATTCCCGAACTGGTGCTCACCGAACGCGGCGACGGCACCGTGGCGGTGTCGGTGCCGGAAAACATGCCGGTTCAGGTCGAGGGAACCGGCGCGGAAGGCGAAAGTTTTGCTGCCGTGATCGGCTATCGCCACACGGGTCTGGACATGGCGGTGTCGGGCAGCATCGACGACGCCACATATGACTATCGGATCGCGCGCGTCGAGATGTCGCTGGATTCGGTCACCGTCGACGGCGAACCGATGCCCGAGGACGCGATCAAGGCCGACGTGGTGTTCGAGGAAAGCCAGGGCACCACGCGGATGACCAAGGCCGACCTGCGCAGCGCCGAACAATCGCTGACGGCGGCGCGCGTCACCTTCGACCTCGCCTTTGACGACCCCGAGGCCGAGGAGACCGCGACCTTTGCCGGGCAGGTCGAGGATGTGAAGTTCGAAGGCATCAGCAGCCTGCCGCTGGCCTTCGATCCCACCGACAGCGCGGCGATGTTCCGCAACGGTTTCGCCTTTGATGGCGGGTTCACCTATGGGGCCACTGAATCCAACCTGTCGGTCACTGCGGAGGAGGACAGCTTTGCCGTCAGGAACAGCGCCGAGGGCGGCACATTCCGGGCCGCGATGAGCCAGGATGGCCTGCTTTACGATGTGGTGCAGAATGCGACCAAGGCCGAGGTGACCTCGGGCGAACTGCCTTTCCCGCTGATTGCCGAACTGGCAAAGGCGGGCTTCCGTCTGAAATCGCCGATGATCAAATCGGACGACGCGCAGGGTTTCGAATTGTCGGTCATGCTGGATCAGGTCACGGCGTCGGACATGATCTGGGCGCTGGTAGACCCGGCGGCCAAACTTCCGCGCGACCCGATTTCGCTGGTCGTGGACCTGAGCGGCAAGATGCGGATGCTGATCGATTTCTTCGATCCGGCCATCGCCGAGAAGGTCCAGGCCGCGGGTCAGCCGCCGGCCGAGGTGGATGAGATGGCGATCAACCGTCTGCACCTGTCTGCCGCAGGCGCGCAACTCGATGGCACCGGCGCGTTCACCTTCGACAATTCCGACCTGCTGACCTATGAGGGCATCCCCCGCCCCGAGGGCCGCGCCGAAGTGACGTTGCGCGGCGGCAACGGGCTGTTGGACCGGCTGGCCGAGATGGGGCTGGTGTCGGGCGAAGAGGCGATGATGGCGCGCGGCATGGTGGGCATGTTCGCGCAGCCTGTGGGCAACGAACCCGACACGCTGAAATCCGAAATCGAGCTGGGCGATGGCGGCAGCGTGACCGTGAACGGCGTTCGGCTGAAGTAATCGGCCCGGCCGCGAAGGAGACCGATAACGATGGCGCGTCGCGACGAGGATACCGCGCAGCATCTTCTGGATGCCGCCCGCGAGGCCGGGGCCGATGCCGCCGATGCGCTGGTGATGCGCGGCCATTCGGTTTCGGTCGACGTGCGCGCGGGCGCCCTGGAAACCGCCGACCGGTCGGAAACCACCGATATCGGGCTGCGGGTTCTGGTCGGGCAGCGGCAGGCGATCGTTTCCGCTTCGGATACGGGGGCGGCGACGGTGGCGGCGATGGCCGAACGCGCCGTGGCGATGGCCCGCGAGGCCCCCGAGGATTCCTATGCCGGGCTGGCGGATCCGGTGGCGCTGGCGATCACGCGCGATGCGCGTACGCTGGATCTGGCCGACCCCGATCCCGAGCCAGCGCCCGAGGCGCTGCAGCGCGACGCGCTGGCCGCAGAGGCGGCGGCGTTGGCGGTGCCCGGCGTCACCCAGGTCGAATCTGCCGGAGCGGGCTGTGCGTTGCAACACATGTATATGGCGGCCAGCAACGGGTTTGCGGGTGGCTATGCGCGCACGACGCGCTGGCGGTCCTGTTCCGCGATTTCAGGGGCGGGCACCGGGATGGAGCGGGACCACGACGCGGATGTGCGCTGCTATCAGAGCGATCTGCGCACTGCCGACGACATCGGCCGGCTCGCCGGGGAACGTGCCGTGGCACGGACCGATGCGCAAAAGCCACCCACCGGCGGCTTTCCTGTGCTTTACGACGAACGCGTTGCGGCGTCGCTGATCGGGCACTTGCTGGCTGCGGTCAACGGAGCGGCAGTGGCGCGCGGGGCCTCGTGGCTGCTGGATGCGCTGGGCGAGCCTGTGTTGCCCGACGGGTTGTCGCTGGTGGAGGATCCGCACCGTCCGCGCATATCGGGATCGCGCCCGTTCGACGCCGAAGGGTTGCCCACCGCCCGACGCGAGATCGTCAGCGATGGGGTCCTGACGGGCTGGACGCTGGACCTGGCCAGCGCACGCAAGCTGGGGCTGTCGCCCACCGCGAACGCCGTGCGAGGGGTGTCGTCGCCGCCCGCGCCATCGAACTGGAATATCGCGCTGACCCAGGGTGACCGGGACCGCAGGGCGCTGATCCGGGACATGGGCACCGGGTTGCTGGTCACGTCGCTTATCGGCAGCACCATCAACGCCAATACCGGCGACTATTCCCGCGGTGCATCGGGGTTCTGGGTCGAAAACGGCGAGATTACCCACCCGGTGAACGAATGCACCATCGCCGGCAACCTGCGCGACATGCTGCGCGGGCTGGTGCCGGCCAACGATGCGCGGGCGCATCTGTCGCGCGTGGTGCCGTCGCTGCTGGTCGAGGGGATGACGGTTGCCGGCAACTGACCTGCCCCTGCTGATCGACGCGGCGCGCGCGGCGGGGCAGATCGCGCTGGGCTATTCCGGACCCGAGGCGCGGCGTTGGGAAAAGCCGGACGGCACCGGCCCGGTGACCGAGGTCGACCTCGCCGTCAACGACATGCTGGAGCAGCATTTGCGCGCTGCACGTCCCGACTATGGCTGGCTCTCCGAGGAAACCGAGGACGATCTGGCGCGGCTGGAGGCCGACCGGGTATTCATCGTCGATCCGATCGATGGCACCCGCAGCTTTGCCGAAGGCGGCCGGGCCTGGGCGCATGCGCTGGCGGTTGCCGACCGGGGCGGCGTGACGGCCGGTGTGATCTACCTGCCGGCGCTCGATCTCATCTATACTGCGGCGCTGGGGCAGGGCGCGCGGCTGAACGGCGACCCGATCGCGCCCAGCACGCAGGCGACCCCGGACGATGCGCGGGTGCTGGCCGCCCGTCCCGTGACCGACGCGCGGTATTGGCGAGACGGCCATGCGCCCGGGTTTTCCCGCCACCTGCGCCCGTCGTTGGCCTATCGTATGGGGCTGGTGGCGCAGGGTCGGTTCGACGCGATGATCACGCTGCGCCCCTGCTGGGAATGGGACGTGGCGGCGGGCGACCTGATTCTGCGCGAGGCGGGCGCGGTCTGTACCGACCGCCGTGGCGGAACGCTGCGATTCAACAATCCGCGCCCGTTGCTCGACGGGGTGATCGCGGGCGGCACCGCGTTGCACAGGCGCTTTGCCGCGGCGCTGCGCCCGGCTTGACCTGCGCTATCAGGTGCGTAGGTTGCGCGTATCCCTCAACGGTCTGCGAAAAAGGAGCCCGCGATGGTCCAGCGCCTGCATCTCGTCTTTGGTGGCGAACTGGTGGATCCGTCCAAAAACGTGTTCCGCGATGTGAATGACATTCATCTCGTCGGGATGTATCCCGATTACCAGAGCGCCTATGACGCCTGGAAGGCCGAGGCGCAGCGCACCGTGGACAACGCGCATATGCGGTACTACATCGCGCACCTGCACCGGCTGCGCGACGAAGAGGCCGAGGCGTCGGCCACCGAGGAACTGGGCTGAGGCCCGTGGGCCGCTCGCTCAGCCTTGCGGCCTATCACGCGTTGTCGCGGCGGCGGGCGCCGCCTGACAGGCCTCCGGTATCGCAGCGGCCAAGGGGTGAACTTGTCTGGCTGCATGCGGCCAGTGCCGACCGGCTGCCGGCCGTGCGGGCGCTGGGTCGCCGGCTTCAACTGTTACGCGACAACCTGAACGTCCTCGTCACCGCCGAGGACGCAGGGGCTGCAACGCCCGCTCGAGCCGCCGATCCGCAGACCGAAATCTTCGAGACCGTGACCAGCGACCACCCAGCGGCCAACCAGGCGTTTCTGGATCACTGGCGTCCCGACCTGTGCCTTTGGGCGGGGGGGATCCTGTTGCCGAATCTCCTGTCCGCAGCCCGCAGCAGAGGCATTCCGATGCTTTTGTTCGATGTGAATGCCGCCGATTTCCAGATCCGCAGCCACGGGTGGCTGCCCGATCTTCTGCGCGCCAGTCTGGATTGCTTCGATACGGTCATGGTCACCGGTGCGCGCAGCCGCGATACCGCCCGCCGGGCCGGGCTGCCCGAGACCAAGCTGCACATGTCCGAACCTTTGTGCAGCAGCCCGACGCCGCCGCTCTGTGCCGATAGCGACCTGGCCGACGTCACCGCCGATCTGGCGGCACGTCCGGCCTGGCTCGTCGCCGATGCCCGAGCGTCCGAGGCCGAAGATATCCTGCGGGCCCACAGATATGCGCTGAGGCTGCTGCATCGCCTGCTGTTGATCGTTGCTGCGGCCACACCGCAGGATGCCGCCGCCCTTGCCGTTCGGCTGTCGCGCTCGGGGTTGCGGGTGGCCGATTGGGATGCGGGCGAGGGGATCGAGGACAACGTGCAGGTCGTTCTGGCACGGGACGGTGACGATCTGGGACTGTGGTACAGGCTGGCGCCGCTGACCTTTGTCGGCGGTACGCTGGCCGGTCCGGGGAATACCGGCAACCCGCTGGATGCGGCGGCGCTGGGTTCGGCGTTGCTGTGTGGCCCGCATCGTCAGGGGGATGCCTGGAGCCGGTTGTTCGCCGCCGGCGCGGCCCGCGCCGTGTCAGATGGCGAGGCGCTGGGCGAGGCGGTGGTCGAACTCATTGCCCCAGACACCGCCGCGGCGATGGCGCTGGCGGGGTGGGAAACCGTGACCGAGGGCGCCGGGCTGATCGACCAACTGGGCGAGATGGTGCAGGATCTGCTGGACCGGCGCGGGGCATCCCATGCGGGAACCTGAGTTCTGGAGCAATCCGCCCGACCGGCCCGGATGGCAGGCGCGATTGCTGGCGCCGTTAGGACAGACCTATGCCCGCGCGACCGCACGGCGGCTGGGGCGGGGGCAGGGCGAAACCGTCGGTGTTCCGGTCATCTGCATCGGCAACCTGAATGCAGGCGGCACGGGCAAGACACCGACCGTGATCTGGATGATCGAGGCGCTGCGCGCCATCGGTCACGAACCGCATGTGATCAGTCGCGGCTATGGCGGTAGCCTGACGGGTCCCGAGCAGGTGGACCCGCGCCGTCATCTGGCCGCGCAGACCGGCGACGAACCGCTGTTGCTGGCTGCCTTTGCCGAGGTTTGGGTGGCGCGCGATCGCGCGGCGGGGGCGCGGGCGGCAGTCGCGGCGGGCGCGACCGCGATCCTGCTCGATGACGGGTTTCAGAATCCGGCGCTGACAAAGGATTTTTCGGTTGTGGTGGTCGATGCAGCGCGCGGGTTCGGCAACGGGCGCTGCCTGCCCGCGGGGCCGCTGCGCGAACCGGTGGAAATCGGGCTGGCGCGGGCCGACCTGCTGCTGTCGCTGGGCGACGACGCGGCGCAGGCGCGGTTCGACGATATCTGGGGCGGGCGGATCGGCGGCGTGGCCCGTGCGCGCGGCGCGGTCGCGCCTTTGCAGACGGGCATGGACTGGGCCGGGTCGCGGGTGCTGGCCTTTGCCGGGATTGGCCATCCCGAGAAATTCTTTGCCACCCTGCGGGGGCTCGGTGCCGATCTGACGCGCGCCGAGGCGCTGGACGACCATCAGCCGCTGACACCGGCGCTGGTGCACCGCCTCGAGGCCGAGGCCCGGGCCACCGGTGCGCAGCTCGTCACCACCGAAAAGGACGCGGTGCGCCTGCCTGCCGCATTCCGGCCCAAGGTGATTACCCTGCCGGTTCGGTTGCAGATCGAAGACGATGCGCCGCTGCGTGACCGCCTGCGGGCTGTGGCGCCGCCGCCCTGACTGTCTTCGGCTGTCGCCGGATCAGGCGGGGTCGTCCTCGCCCAGCTTGGGGGCGGGGCGGTGCAGGGTCAGTTCGGCGTCCGAGAACCGGAATGGCGATCGCACTCCGGGTACCCCGTCCAGTTCGATCTGCATTCCGCGCGCCTTGACCTGCGGATCGGCCATGACCTCGGCAAGGTCATTGATCGGACCCACCGGTACGCCGCCCTTTTCGCAGGCGGCCTGAAGATCGGCCTTGGCCCATTGCGAGGTCACCTCGTTCACGCGCCGGCTCAGATCGGTGCGATTGGCCAGCCGGTCCTTGTTGCGCAGGAATCGCGGGTCTTCGGCCAATTCAACCAGGCCCAGGATGCGGCACAGGCTTTGATACTGGCGATCATTCCCGGTTGCGATGATCAGGTATCCATCGGCGCAGTCGAACACCTCGTAGGGCGTGAGGTTCATATGCGCGTTGCCCATGCGCCCCGGTGCAGTGCCGGTGGCCAGATAATTCAACGCCTGATTGGCGGTGATCGCCACCGACACGTCGAGCAGCGCCATGTCGATATGCTGGCCGCGTCCCGTACTGTGGCGCTGATGCAGCGCCGCCAGGATGGCCGAAACCGAATAGACGCCGGTAAACACGTCGCAGACCGCCACGCCCGCCTTCTGCGGCTGGCCTTCGGGGGCGCCGGTAACCGACATCAGCCCCGACATGCCCTGGATGACGAAATCGTATCCCGGCCGGTGGGCATAGGGGCCATCCTGCCCGAACCCGGTGATCGAACAGTAGATCAGGCCGGGATTCAAGGCGCTGAGGCTTTGGTAATCCAGCCCGTATTTCTTTAACCCGCCGACCTTGAAATTCTCGATCAGGATATCCGCGTCGGCGACCAGATCGCGCACCTTCTGCTGCCCTGCGGGTGTCGAGAAATCGGCGATGACCGACGCCTTGCCCCGGTTGCAGGAATGGTAATAGGCGGCCGAGACATCATCGTCGCGGGTGATGAAGGGCGGCCCCCAGGCGCGGGTGTCGTCACCGGCGGGCGCTTCCACCTTGATCACGTCAGCGCCCAGATCCGACAATGTCTGACCGGCCCAGGGGCCGGCCAGAATCCGTGCCAGTTCGACGACCTTCAGACCGGCGAGCGGGGCGGTCATTGCTTGGCCAGTTCCGCGTCGATCAGTGCCGAGAAATCCGCATAGGACTGGTTCGACACCGGTTCGCCGTTGACGATGAAGCTGGGCGTGGCGGTGATGTCGTCGGCCTTGGCGTTTTCCTGATACCAGGCGACGAGCGCCTGCGCCCGGTCGCCGTCCTGCAGGCAGGCTTCGAGCGTGTCGTTGTCGAGCCCGGCCAGCCGCCCGATCTTGCGCAGCTCATCGACGATCTCGGTCGGGCCGCCAGCGCTGGTCCAGTCCTTCTGACCCTCGTAGATCAGGTCGGAAATGCCAAAGAACTTCTCGGGCCCGCCGCAGCGCGCGATCATCGACGCCCACAGGCCGAAGCGGTCGAAATAGACCTCGCGATAGATCAGCCGCACCTTGCCGGTGTCGATGTAATCGGCCTTGAGCTTTGGATAGGTGTCTTCGTGAAACGCGGCGCAATGCGGGCAGGTAAACGAGGCGTATTCGATAATCGTCACCGGCGCGTCCGCCGCGCCCTGGGTCATCTCGACGATGGATGAACTGTCGGTTTCCTGGGCCTGTGCGGCGCTCGGCGAAAGGGTGGCCACCGCAAGGGTGGACAGTGCGAATAGGGTTGCTGCGAGCAGCAGCGCAACCGGGCGGATCATGGAGGCCTCTTTTTCAGTTACGGTTTCTGGATAGGACGTTGCGGCCCAGACGTTCAAGGGCGTCGCGCAGATCGTCGTTTTGCACCGGCGCGGCGGTTTCGGCCGCCAGGCGCCGGGTTTCGGGCGCCATCGCGGGGTCGGCGGCCGGTTTCGGCGGTGTGAACTGCGCCTGACCTTCGGCAAAACCGGTGGGCGCGGTCTGGGTGATCTGAACGCGGGCGATGGCGTTGTAACCATAAACCGCGTTCACCCGTTCGCGCAGCCGTTCCTTTTGCATCTCCAGCAGCGGCGCCTGCGCCCCGGTGGTCAGCACGGTCAGCGTGGCGCCGAAACCGCCACGCGCATAACCGATCTTCACGGGCCGCGCGACGGCGGCGATATCGGCCCCGGCGATTTCTTCCCAATGGGTCAGCAGGCGCGACACGGCAAACCCACGGCTTTCGCCGGCCTTGCGGATGCGTTCGCCCAGCAGGTTCGACGTGCGCTTGAATCCGCGCGTGGTGGAGTTGCGCCTCTGATCGGCCCGTTTCATTGCTGGTGTCCCCTGCGGTTGC
>CAYGNB010000063.1:0-1337 GCA_964351135.1 uncultured Rhodobacterales bacterium
GGCAGGGCACCACGCTCAAACCGCTGCGCAACGTGTGGAAATCCGCCTGCGGGCCATTCGGCACCGTGTTGGGGCCGGGATCGGACGGGTATCACCGCGATCATATCCACGTCGATACCGCCCGCTACCGGAGTGGCCCCTACTGCCGCTGAGCGATCCCGATTTACGGCCGGGCGCCGACTACAGGACCGCTCCCAGCGCCATGTCGGCGATCTGTTCGGCGATCCCGGTGCGCTCGGCCTCGGTTTCATCCGGGCGCGGATGGTACCAGAATACCGGGGCATTCAACATCATCAGCACCGAATTGAGCGCGATCGACAGGTTCTGCTGCCGCATCGAACCGTCTTGCATGCCCTGCGCCAGTACCTCGCGGAACATGGCGGCATAGGCGTCGGTCATCTGGATCAGATCGCCGAGAAATGCGCGTTCCGGTCCGCTGGCTCCCGAGGTCGATCCGCCCATATAGGTTTGCACCACAACCCGGTGATAGGGTTGTTTGCACATCATGGCCTGCACATGGGCGCGGGCCATTTTGCGCAGCCGGTCGGGGGCCGGGCCACCGCTGCGGAAACTTGGTGCGACTGCCGTGTGCATCAGGCGGACCGAATGCTTGCAGACCTCGGTCTGCAATTCGGCCTTGGAACCGAAATGGTAATAGATCTTGCCCTTGGTGGCCCCGAGTGCCGCCGCGATGTCATCGAGCGAGGTCGCCGCAATGCCACCGGCCGAGAACAACGTGGCCGCTGCGTGCAGAATTTCGCGCCGGACATTCGGAGAAGCTGTTTTTGTCATGGATAACCCCTCAACCCCCAACCTCCCCATAATAGCATGGCGTGCAAGAAAGTTCGCCTGTAGGGGGAATATTCCGGGGAATTTCTCAGTCAGGTAGTGCGATAAAGACCCATTTGGCGGGCGGCGAGATTGCGCATGATCTCTTTGGACCCGCCGCCAATGGCGACAGATCTGTTTGATCTGGTTGCCACGCAGGTATCCCGCCGCCTTCGGCGTGCACAGTCTGGCCCGACAGATCCGGGCCACCGGCGTCGGGTCTGTATTCGCGGTGCGGCAAGTTCGGGTAGCTATTTATCACGTCGATCCATGCGCTCGTCTCCGCAATCTCGTGGTGGGTCGCCTGACAGCGGCTTCGTTTGGCTGCGCTCGGCGGCCGTGACCCTCCGTCACGATAGCGCGAGGGCGATTGGGGTTTGTAAAGACCGGCTCGTCGCGTATCCCTAGACGGTAGGGTCCTCCCGGTTCATTGCACGGCCGGAGGAGGGAGGCGGCGACGAATGAAAACACTCCGGATCGGCGGAGCGAGCGGTTTCTGGGGCGACGCG
>CAYGNB010000063.1:1437-4510 GCA_964351135.1 uncultured Rhodobacterales bacterium
GCTGGGCGATCTGGCGCGCGCCGCGCCGCGCGAGATGTTTCTGGGCACACCATTCCCGCCCATGGACAAGGTGGGCAGCGTCAACGCCTATCTCGGTGCGTTTCCGATTGCGACGGCGCTGGATCGCGGGGCGGATATT
Source organism: uncultured Rhodobacterales bacterium (assembly GCA_964351135.1). GTDB lineage: Bacteria > Pseudomonadota > Alphaproteobacteria > Rhodobacterales > Rhodobacteraceae > Pukyongiella. The sequence continues at coordinate 1,577 of CAYGNB010000063.1, forward strand.
GTCATCACCGGGCGCTGCGTGGACAGCGCCGTGACGCTGGGCGCCTGCATTCACGCCTTTGGCTGGAAGCCGGATGATTTCGACGCGCTCGCAGGGGGCAGCCTGGCCGGGCACATTCTGGAATGTGGCCCGCAGGCAACCGGCGGCAACTTCACCGACTGGGAACAGGTTGCCGATGGCGTCGCCACGATCGGCTATCCGATTGCCGAGGTCGGCCCGGACGGCGCCTTTGATGTGACCAAGCCCGACGGGACCGGCGGGCTGGTGTCGCGGGGGACCGTGGCCGAACAGATGCTTTATGAGACCGGCGATCCGCAGGCCTATGTTCTGCCTGACGTGGTCTGCGATTTTTCGGGCGTCGGGATGACCGAGACCGGCCCGGACCGCGTGCACGTGAGCGGTGCGCGGGGCAGGGGCGCGCCCGCCACGCTGAAATGTTGCCTGACATGGGAAAACGGCTATCGCGGCGGGCATCTGTTCAGCTTCTACGGGATTGACGCGGAGGCCAAGGCCGGAGCCTTTGCCGAGGCAGCATTGGCGCGCGCCCGCACGGTGCTGCGCGGCATGAACCAGCCCGATTTCACGGAAACCAGTGTCGAAATCATCGGCGCGGAATCGCAGTTCGGTGCGCAGCGGCAATCTGGCCCCGCGCGCGAGGTCGCCGCGAAGATCGCGGTAAAGCATCCCGATCCGCGCGGGGTGGGTGTTTTCTTGAAAGAGGCAACCGGGCTGGGACTGGCCATGGCGCCGGGCCTGTCGGGTTTTGCCGGTGCACGGCCCCGGCCGACGCCGGTCATGGCGCTCTATTCCTTCCTGCTGCCAAAGGAAACAGTGCCGGCCACGGTCATGGACGAGATCGGCAGCGTGGTGGTGACCCCGTCGCCCGGCACCGAAAGCGTCCCGGCGATGCCCCCGCCGCCGCCTGCGCCCGCCGTGACGGACGATGCGGTCGAGGTGCCGTTGCTGCGGCTGGCCTTTGCGCGGTCGGGCGACAAGGGCGACAACGCCAATATCGGCGTGATCGCGCGCCGCCCGGAATTCCTGCCGTTCATCTGGCAGGCGCTGGACGATGCCGCGCTGCGAACCGTGTTCGGGCATTTCGGCTATGTTCGGGCCGAGAAGTTCCTGCTGCCCGGCAGTCATTCGATCAACATCCTGTTGCACAATGTGCTGGGCGGCGGCGGCACCTCGTCGCTGCGCAACGACCCGCAGGCCAAGGGATATGCGCAGTTGCTGCTATGCGCCCCGGTGCGGATCGACCGGTCGGTTCTGGGAGATACGCAATGACGTTTCGCTCGAAACTCGCCACATCCGGCGAAAGCTATGACGCCAACCGCGCGGCCATGCTGGCGCTGGTCGAACGGATGCGCGCGCTCGAGGGGCGTGCCGCCGCGAAATCCGAAGAACGCCGGCCGGTGTTCGACAAACGCGGCCAGTTGTCGCCGCGCGAACGGCTGGCCGCGCTGCTCGATCCCGGCATGCCGTTCCTCGAACTGTACAACATGGCGTCCTGCCTGGTGGACGACCCCGACCCGGATACCACCATTCCCGGTGCTTCGGTTATCATTGGCATCGGGTTCGTGTCCGGTGTGCGTTGTCTCGTCTTCATCGACGATTCCGGCATCAACGCCGGATCCTCGACCACGATGACAGTGGAAAAGGCGCTGGGCGGGCTGGCGGTGGCGCTGAAGCAGAAACTGCCCTTTGTTCATTGTGTCGAAAGCGCGGGCGCGAACCTGATGACCTATACGGTCGAACTCTGGGCGCGGGGCGGCGGGCTGTTCGGCGGGCTCGCCAAGCTATCGGCGCGGGGAATCCCGGTGATTACGGTGCTGCACGGCGCTTCGACCGCGGGCGGGGCGTATCAACCGGGGCTGTCGGATTACGTGATCGGGGTCAAGGGCAACGGTATGGCTATGCTGGCGGGCGCGGCGCTGGTAAAGGCCGCGACCGGCGAGGTCAGCGACGACGCCACGCTGGGCGGGGCCGAGATGCATGCCTCGACCACCGGGCTGGTGGAGTATCTGGCCGAGGATGACGCCCACGGGCTGGAAATCGCCCGCGAGGTGATCGCCGGGCTGAACTGGAACGATCATGCGCAGGTGGCACGCAACGCCTATACGGAACCGGCCCTGCCGCCCGACGAAATCGCCGGGCTGGTGCCCGTGGATTACCGCAAACCCTATGACATGCGCGAATTGGCGGCGCGGATCGTCGATGGCTCGGTGCTGCGGGATTTCAAACCGGGTTACGGTGCCTCGACCGTCTGCCTGCAAGCGTCGGTCTATGGGCAGGCGGTCGGGATTATCGGCAATAACGGCCCGATCGACCCGGACGGCGCCACCAAGGCAACGCAATTCCTGCAACTGATGGATCAGGCCGGCTGCCCGGTCGTGTTTCTGAACAATACCACCGGATTCATGGTGGGGGCCGAGTATGAACAGGCGGGCATGATCAAACACGGTTCCAAGATGATTCAGGCGGTGCAGAATCTGCGTAGCCCCAAGATCAGCCTCTATGTCGGGGCCAGTTTCGGGGCCGGGAACTACGGCATGTGCGGTTATGCATTCGAACCGGATTTCCTGTTCACGTGGCCCAATGCCCGGACCGGGGTGATGGGCGGCGAACAGGCGGCGACCACGATGGAAGAGGTCGCCCGGCGCACCGCCGAACGCAAGGGGCGGCCGGTGGACGAGGCCCGGCTGGCCGAGCAGCGCGCCCGTATCACCGCGCATTTCGACCGCCAGTCGGATGCCTTCCATACCTCGGGGCGGCTGATGGATCAGGGCATGATCGACCCGCGCGACAGCCGCCGGGTGATCGGGTTCTGCCTGCAGACCTGCGCCGAGGCGCGCGCGCGCAGCCTGCGTCCCAACACGTTCGGGGTGGCACGGCCATGATCGGTGACTTTTCCTCTGTCCTCGTCGCCAACCG
>CAYGNB010000063.1:4610-11911 GCA_964351135.1 uncultured Rhodobacterales bacterium
ATGATCGCGGCTGGCGTGCCCTGCGTGCCGGGATACGAAGGCGCGGATCAGGATGTGGCAACCTTGATGGAGGAGGCCGCCCGGATCGGCTTTCCGGTGATGATCAAGGCCGCCGCCGGGGGCGGCGGGCGCGGCATGCGGCTGGTGGCGGAAGCGGATGATTTCGCCGATGCGCTGGCACTGGCCCGGTCCGAGGCGATGGGCGCCTTCGGTTCGGGCGAGGTGATCCTGGAAAAGGCGGTGATCCGGCCCCGGCATGTCGAGATCCAGGTTTTTGCCGACGCGCACGGGGCGGTGGTGCATCTGGGCGAACGCGACTGTTCGGTGCAGCGCCGCCACCAGAAGGTGATCGAGGAGGCCCCCTGTCCGGTGATGACGCCGGACCTGCGCGCGGCCATGGGCGCGGCGGCCGTGGCGGCGGCCGGGGCGATCGGCTATCGCGGTGCCGGAACGGTCGAGTTCCTGCTGGACGACACCGGGGCGTTTCATTTCCTGGAAATGAACACCCGGCTGCAGGTGGAACACCCCGTTACCGAGATGGTCACCGGCCGCGATCTGGTCGCGCTGCAATTCGCCGTGGCGCGCGGGGCGCCGCTGGGTTTCGCGCAAGAGGATGTATCGTTGACCGGTCACGCCATCGAGGCGCGGCTTTATGCCGAGGATCCGGGTAATGACTTTCTGCCCTCTGCCGGGCCGGTCCACCGCTGGCGGCCAGCCATCGGCGATGGTGTCCGCGTGGATGCGGGCATCGCCGAAGGGCAGGCGGTGTCGCCCTTCTATGACCCGATGCTGGCCAAGATCGTCGCTCATGGCGCAACCCGGGACGAGGCCCGCCGCCGGTTGGTCGCGGCGCTGCGCGACACGGTGCTGTTTGGTCCGGCGACGAACCGCGATTTCCTGATCGAAGCGCTGGGAAAACCCGCATTCGTCGCGGGCGAGGCAACCACCGCTTTCATCGGCGACGCGTTCGGGGATGCGCCCGCCGTCGCACCGGGGTTTGCCGATATCGCTGCCGTCGCCGCGACCATCCATCAGGACAACACGCGCCGCGCGTTGGAGCGTGCGGTGAACGTTTCGCCCGAACTGGCGGGCTGGGGCAGCCCCGGCGCGCTGCACAGCCGCCTGCGTCTGACCGATGACGATACCCGTCATGTTCTGACGATCACGCAGGGCAGGGATGGTGCACTGACAATCAGCGACGGTGATTGCACCGCCATCGTCACGACCGATCCGCTGCGGGTGGACGGCCGCCGCGTCGATCTGCGTGGGTTTCATCGCGACGGGGATGACGTGTTTTTTGCCACCGGCGCGCGGGTGATGCGGTTTCGGATCGACCGGGCCGGTGACATCGCGCGCGCGGGCGGCGGTGGCACCGTGGCTGCGCCGATGCACGGGAACCTGCTGCAGGTCTTTGTCAGGGACGGGGACAGCGTGCAGGCCGGTGACCGGCTGGCGGTGCTCGAAGCGATGAAGATGCAGCATGAACTGATCGCCGAGGTGGCGGGCCGGGTGCGGTTTGCCGCCGTTCCCGCACAGGTGCAGGCGGGCGATGTGCTGGTCGAGATCGAAACGGAGGACCCGTGATGCAACAGGCCGAGGATTTCCGCGCCGAGGTCGAAACACTCGCCACGCTGCTAGAGCCACTGGCGGATGACGGTTTTGCCATGTCCACCCTGTTCAAGGGCTGGACCATCGACGACGTGATCGGGCATCTGCACATGTTCGACCACGCGGCCCTGCTGACGCTGGAAAGCGACACGGCCTTTGCCACGTTCTTTGGCCGCATCGCCGCCGACCTGGCGCAAGGGAAAACGCTGCTGGAAACGCAGTATCCCTGGCTCGACGGGCTGCGCGGGCGGGCATTGTTCGACCGCTGGCGGGCCACCGCCCACAAGGTCGCGGATGCCTATGGCGCGACCGATCCGAAACGGCGGGTGAAATGGGCCGGGCCCGAGTTGTCGGCGCTGTCCAGCATCACCGCGCGGCAGATGGAAACCTGGGCCCATGGGCAAGAGGTCTTTGACGCGCTGGGGGCCGACCGGCACGAGACGGATCGCATCCGCAACATCTGCCATCTGGGCGTGTCCACCTATGGCTGGACCTTTGCCAATCGTAATCTGGAGGCACCACAGCCCGCGCCGTTTGTCCGGCTGACCGGGCCGTCGGGCGCGGTCTGGACCTGGAACGATCCGCAGGACGACAATGCCGTGATCGGCGGCGCGGTCGAATTCGCACAGGTGGTGGCGCAGACCCGGAACATCGCCGACACGTCGCTGGTCACGCGCGGCCGCGCCGCCGCCGACTGGATGGCGATTGCCCAGTGTTTTGCCGGTGCGCCCGAGGATCCGCCGCCGCCGGGTGCCCGTCACAGGGTCTGATCGCGGTCAGTGCAGGATCAGGCGCGGCGCCGGGCCGAGCGGCAGGATGCCCAGCCAGACATTGCCGCCCCTGAGCGTCAGCTGCACGTCGAGCGATTCCGACCCGCCGCTGATCCCGGCCATCAGTTCGAGCACCGATTCCGCCGCGCGCCGCGCCTCGGCCGACAATCCGCCGCCATGTTCGGCCACGGTCAGCATCTCGCGCCAGTTTTCCGCCTTGAGCGCCACCTTGCCGGTGGGCACGCCGGCCTCGTCGACGGTGACGTTGCCGGCGAGCTTGATCTGCAGCGGTCCCCAGCGCAGTTCGGCCAGCGCCAGATCGACCACGCGCGGTTGCGGGCGGCTGAGTTCCAGCGCGGTGCGGTCCCATGGGCGGTCGAAGGTCACGGCCATGTCCAGCGCCAGCGTCTCGAACCCTTTGGGCAATGTCGACGTGCCGGCCTTGCGCACATGTTCGCCGGGGGTGAACCCGTCGGCCTGTGCGGTGATCGCATAGCGCGCGGGATCGTCCTGCTGCACCATCGCCATGGTCATCGCATCCGCCCGCATCAGCACACCCGCAGGCCCGGCCACCAGCCAGGGGCCCGCGGTCAGCCCCATCCGTTCCAGTTCCAGCGCCAGGCCCGGATGAAGCTGCAGATCGGCGCGCATGTCCTGCGCTTCGAGCTGCACGGTCTGATCGAGATAGGACAGGAGCTGCGGCGAGGACGGGAAATTCACGATCATGTCGCCCGGCCAGATCGCGGGCGAATCGAACTCCAGCCACTCCGCGCTCCAGGCGGTGCCGGTGGCCGGATCGGCCAGCGCGGGGCTTTGCAGGGTGGTCACATGGCGCAGCGGGTAGCCGGTCGTTCCGATTTCGGCGTAATCCGCCTGCCAGCCGCGCGCCTCTTGCGCCGCAAACCAGCCCCGCAGCCCTTCACGGATGCCGTGGCCCGACAGATACCACCAGCCCGACCACGCCAGGCCCAGCACCACCACGATCCGCAGCACCCATCGCATCGCCGCGCCCCCTTTTCCTGCTTCGGCCTTTGGTGTTTACAGGCGGGAAACGACAAGGACCAGCGACATGACGATGTGGGTGTTCGGATACGGATCGCTCCTGTGGAATCCGGGGTTCGAGGTGGCCGAAAGCCGGGTGGGAACCCTGCATGGCTGGGCGCGATCTTTTTGCATGTCGTCGATTCACCATCGGGGCACCGAGGACGAACCGGGGCTGGTATTGGCGCTGGACGCTGTCGAGCATGCCCACTGCCGGGGCATGGCGCTGTCGGTGGCAGCAGGGCGCGAAGACGCGACCCTGACCTATCTGCGCGAACGCGAACTGATTTCGTCGGCCTATCTCGAACGGCTGTTGCCGGTCGAACTGGCGACCGGCGAAACCGTCACGGCCGTCACCTATGTGATCGACCCGGATCACGTGCAGTATTGCGGCGGGCTGCCGCTGGAGGATCAGGCACGGATCATCGCGCGGGCGCATGGCGGGCGCGGGCCGAACACCGAGTATCTCTATAACACCGCCGATCACCTGGCCGAGATCGGCCTGCACGATCCCGACCTGGAATGGCTGGCGCGGCGGGTGCGGCAACTCGCGGCATAAACCCTTGGCCCCCTGCCGGATTTGCCGGTAGACTCGGCCAAAGAGCAGTCAAACGTGTCAGGAACCCCGCGCATGGCGCAGCCAGACCGCAAAGCGCGGCCGCATTTTTCGCAGCCGGTCCGCCAGATCATCCTCATGCTGATCGCCCTCGGGCTGGCCTCATTCGGGGCTTTCGTCGCGCTGCCGCGGGTCCGCCCGGTATTCGAGGCCAATCCCTATCTCAACGGGTTCATCCTGTTCGTTTTCGTGATCGGCGTGCTGGCCTGTTTCGCGCAGGTCACCCAGTTGATCGGCTCGGTGCGGTGGATCGAACGGTTCGCCGCCGGTGAACCCGAAGGCCCGCGCCGGCCGCCGCAATTGCTGGCGCCGCTGGCGTCGCTGCTGCGCGAACGCGGCGTCGACATGCGTATCTCGGCCACCTCGACACGGTCGATCCTCGATTCCGTGACCACACGTATCGACGAGATGCGCGAAATCACCCGGTACATCGTTAATCTGCTGATTTTCCTGGGGCTTCTTGGAACGTTCTATGGGCTGGCAACAACTGTTCCGGCGGTGGTGGATACCATCCGCAGCCTTGCCCCGCAGCAGGGCGAAGAAGGCATCGCTGTGTTCAACCGCCTACTGACCGGGCTCGAAGAACAGCTCGGCGGTATGGGCGTGGCCTTTGCGTCGTCGCTGCTGGGGCTCGCCGGGTCGCTGATCGTCGGGCTGCTGGAGCTGTTTGCGGGTCATGGTCAGAACAGGTTTTATCGCGAACTGGAGGAATGGCTGTCCACCATCACCCGTGTTGGTTTCGCCAGCGGCGATGGCGACGAAGGCACCGCCGGGGCCGGGGCGATGGGGCAACTGGCCGATCAGATGGACCAGTTGCAGCACCTGGTCGGTCAGGCAGAGGTGAGTCGCGCGGACTTGGATCTTCGCATCGGTGGGCTGGCTGACAATCTTGCGCGGATTGCCGATCGCATGGACCGCCCCGACAGCACCGCAGAGGCGCTCAACCGGGTCGCCGCCGGACAGGAAATGCTGGTCGAAGCGCTGCGTAGCGAAGGACTGGTGGACGGGATCGACGCCGAAAGCCGGATGCGGCTGCGGTCGATCGACACGCAGATGCAGGGTATTCGCGACGAACTGGCCACGGGGCGGCGTGAAAGCCTGGACGAAATCCGTGCTGGGGTGACCCACCTGACCGAGCGGCTGACGCGCTCGCCAGAGGGTGCCGCCGGAACGGGCGTCGCTTCGCGGCCCTCGCGGCAGGGCGAACAGGGGGACGGCTGAGCCATGGCCCTGTCCCGTCGCACCGGCCAGCGGTTCCAGGCGTCGATCTGGCCCGGTTTCGTGGATGCGATGACCGGTTTGCTGCTGGTGCTGATGTTCGTGCTGACGATCTTCATGATGGTTCAGTTCGTGTTGCGCGAAACCATTACCGGCCAGCGTGAGGTGATCACCGGTCAGCAGGATGAGCTGTCGTCATTGTCGGCGGAGGTCGCGGCGCTGTCGGATGCGCTGGGGCTGAAGGAGGTCGAGGCCGAGGCGCTGCAGAGCGAACTGGGTACGCTCACCGCCACGCTGGGCGATACCCGTAACGATCTGGCTGCGGCGCAGGCCGCAATCGCGACATTGACCGCCGAGCGCGACCGGCAGGCCGCTGAACTGGACACGGCCGCGGCCCGTATTACCGATTTCGAGGCGCAGGTCGCCGCATTGCTGGCCGGGCAGGCCAGCGACCGGGCCGATATCGCCGCGTTGCGCGACCGCCAGGCGGAATTGCAGGCGGAACGCGACGGGTTGAACCAGGCGCTGGCGGCCAGCCGCGAAGAGATCGACGCCCAGACCGAGGCTGCCCGGCTGGCCGCCGCCCGGCGCGAGGCGCTTCAGGCGCTGGTCGCGGATCTGCGCGGGCGGCTCGATGCCTCGCAGACCGAGGCCGAAGGGCTCGGGCGCGACGTGGAAAATCTGCAGGCCCGCCTGTCCGAGGAAGAGGCGAACCGCCTGCTCGAGGCCGAAGCCGCCGCGGCGCTGCGCCGGCGGTTGCAGGAGGCCGACGCGGAACTGACCGCGATGACGCTCGCGCTCGAGGCCCGGCGCAAGGAGGCCGAGGATACGCTGACATTGCTGGCCGCCGCGCGCGCCGCCCGGGAAGATCTGGACGCGAAACTGGCCGATGCCCTGGCCGGGATCGAGGCGGCGCAGGCGCAGGCCAGCGACCGTGACGAACTGGCCGAACGGCTGACGCGGGTGCTGGCGCAGATGGAGGCACAGCAGGCGCGCGATGCCCAGACCGTCGCCGCGCTGGAGGCCGAACTGCAACAGCTGCGTACCGATACCGATGCGGAAGCCACACAGCTGCGTGACGAACTGGCCGAGGTCCGGGCGCAGGCGGTCGAGGACAAGGCGGCGCTGGCGGCGGAACTGGCGCAGGCTCGCGCCGCGTTGGAGGCAGGCGATGCGGACAAAGCCAGTGTCGAGGCGCGGCTGCTTGCGGCGCTCGATGAATTGGAAAACGCTCAGGCACAGGCGAGCGAACAGGACCGGCTGCGCGCCCGTCTGATGGCGGCACTGGCCGCGCAGGCCGAGGCCGAAGGCCGCGCCGAAGACCAGATGACGCTGGCCGAACAACGTGCGGCGTTGCTGGACCAGGCCCGCGCGCAACTGGCTGACGAGGAAGCCGGCAACGCCGAAGCGCAGCGCCGGACCGAGTTGTTGAACCAGCAACTGGCACAGCTGCGCGCGCAGCTCGGCAGTCTGCGCGCGCTGATCGACGATTACAAGGAACGCGACGCCGCGCAGCAGGTACAGCTGGAAACGCTGGGTGCCGATCTGAACACCGCGCTGGCCCGCGCCGCCTCCGAGGAGCGCAAGCGGCGGATGCTGGAAGAGGCCGAGCGCCAGCGTCTGGCCGACGAGGCGCAGCGGCTGGAAGAGGAGGCCCGGCGGCTGGAGGCCGAGGCAAAGACACTGCAGCAATACCGGTCGGAGTTCTTCGGCCGGCTGCGCGCCGTGCTGGGCGACCGCGAAGGCGTGCGGATCGAAGGCGACCGGTTCGTGTTCTCCTCCGAGGTGCTGTTCGCCCCGGCCAGCGCCGATCTGTCGCCCGAGGGCCAGGAACAGATTGCCAATGTGGCGGGTATCCTGCACGCGGTGGCGGGCGATATTCCGCGCGGGATCGACTGGGTGATCCGCGTCGACGGTCACACCGATAATACGCCTCTGGGCGGGCAGGGGCGTTATCGCGACAACTGGGAACTGTCGCAGGCGCGGGCGCTGTCGGTGGTGCGTTACATGGTCAATGATCTGGCGATCCCGCCCGACCGGTTGTCGGC
>CAYGNB010000064.1:0-4199 GCA_964351135.1 uncultured Rhodobacterales bacterium
GCTATGACCTGCCCCAGACCCGTTGAAATGAGGAGAGCCAAGAGATGGCAATCACTGCAGCATTGGTGAAACAACTGCGCGACGCGACCGGCGCGGGCATGATGGACGCCAAGAAGGCGCTGACCGAAACCGATGGCGACATGGACGCTGCGGTCGACTGGCTGCGCACCAAAGGCCTGGCGAAGGCTGCCAAGAAATCGGGCCGCACCGCCGCCGAGGGCCTCGTGGCCGTGGTCGTCGATGGCAACAAGGGTGTTGCGGTCGAGGTGAACTCGGAAACCGATTTCGTCGGCAAGAACGCAGAGTTCCAGGAAATGGTCGCCGATTTCGCCAAGACGGCTCTGAGCGTGGATGACGTCGAGGCGCTGAAAGCCGCCGATCTGGGTGGCAAGACCGTCGCCGACGTGCTGACCGACAAGATCGCCACCATCGGCGAGAACATGAACCTGCGCCGCATGGCATCGGTCGAGGGCGACACCGTCGTGTCCTACGTCCACAACGCGGTCGCTCCGGGCATGGGCAAGATCGGCGTGCTGGTTGCCATGACCGGCGGCGACGAAGCATTCGGCAAACAGGTGGCCATGCATGTCGCGGCCGTGAACCCCGCCGCACTGAGCGAAGCCGATCTGGACCCGGCCGTGGTCGAGAAGGAGAAGCAGGTGCAGATGGATATCGCCCGCGAATCCGGCAAGCCCGAGCAGGTGATCGAAAAGATGATCGTCGGCCGGATGAAGAAATTCATGGCCGAAGTGACCCTGCTGAATCAGTCCTTCGTCGTGAACCCGGACCTGACCGTCGGGGCGGCAGCCAAGGATGCCGGTGCCGAAATCACCGCCTTTGTCCGTCTCGAGGTCGGCGAGGGTATCGAGGTGGAACAGGAAGATTTTGCAGCCGAGGTCGCCAAGGCAGCACAAGGCTGACCGATCGGTCGATTCGTCTGTACACCAACGGTACACAAACAAGAAACGGGGCTGCGCTTGGCGCAGCCCCGTCCCATTTGGGGGGATATTTGAACATTCATCGCAGCCGGAACGGCACAAGTTTGGCTACGAAGTACTTGATACTAAAACAAGGTTCCGGCCCGAAGATCCGAAAAAACTACCTCCGGACCGGACAGGTCAGAGAGCCTTGTAATTGCAAGGATCTTTTCCCGATGTTCCCAGGCCAAAGCCACCACTCACGGAACACGATCAGTTTGCTACAAATTCGGTTCCCGCAAAAGTAGTGTTTTCCTTACCTAGGGTAAACTATTTGCCATTAGCTTGCCCGAATCACTCAGGTTTTATGCTTCCAGCAGGAACATCTGGTTGTGCAGCGAGGCTTTGAGCACCGCTTGTGCCGTGGTTTCGACGGAAAGCGTTTCTCGTGCCAGCCGCAGGTGTTTCTCAACCGTCGCCGGGGTCAGTCCCATGAGCAGAGCGATGTCCTGCGTCGTCTTGCCATCGCCGACCCAGTGCAGCGCTTCGCGCTGGCGTTTCGTCAGGCCGCGATTGGGCGGACGATAAGGCAGGGCCAGAATCTTGAGATGGGCCGTGTTGTTCATGAGAAGCAGGTCCTGGCCCTGACGCTCCCAGATTTCGTCCACGTCATCCTGGGTCAGATCCTTGTTGGCGCACAGGGACATGACACCTTTGGATCGCGGTGACACCGACCGGAAACTGACCGTACACCCGGCTGAAACGCCCATCCGCTTGTTGAACTCGTACACCTTGCGTTCCTCGGGGGTCATCGTGCCATCCGGGAACAGCTCGGGGATCCGGCTCCAACAGCAATAACCTTCGTTCTCCATCGCCCATTTCAACATCGGCGAATGGAAATACAGGCCGGTATGCACGAACCCTTCGACATATTTTTCCGGCTGGTTGGTCAGGATCACAAAATCTTCGGGATCGCCCAGAGATGTATCCGTCCAGTAATACGTGCTGCCATAGACGAGGCGATCAAAACCATAATCGGCCATCTCGGCTGTATGGGCGGCCCAAAGCTCTTCGAGAGTTTGAGCGTTCAGCAGGTAATTCAGATAGTTGCTGATCTTCATTCAACCTTCCTCAGCGCTCAGATGCGCGACCAGCGCATCAATCGCCAGCAGGTATCCCTGCGGGCCGAAACCGCATATTTGCCCAAGGGCCACCGGGGCGATGTGAGAGTGATGGCGGAACGCTTCGCGGGCGTGGATATTGGACAGGTGAAGCTCGACCACCGGCAGCCCGGTCGAACTGATCGCATCGCGCAAGGCGACCGAGGTATGGGTATAAGCCCCTGCATTCAGGACGATCCCGGCATGGCGCAGACGCGCGTCATGGATCGCGTCGACCAGTGCGCCCTCGTGGTTCGATTGCCGGCACTCGGTATCAAACCCGCGTTCCGCGGCGCGGCTCTGGCACATCGCTTCTATTTCGGGCAGCGTTGTCGCGCCGTAGATCTCCGGCTGGCGGGTGCCCAGCAGGTTCAGGTTCGGTCCGTTAAGAACGAGAAGGCTCGGCATAGGTGGCTAGATCCTGTCAGTGCAGTGAAAACTATCCTGTCCCGCCGCCGGATGTCCAGCAAACAGGATGCATCGGTAGAGTATTGCCGACTGAAATCAACGCATGCAGGTATTCAGTTGCCGGGGGCAAACACCGTCAGACCAAGCCAGTCGGCCACGACCGCTGGCACATCGCTTCCGTCGATCTCGATTGTCAGCGTGTTTTCCTGCAGCAGCTCGGTGTCGGAACGTTTGGTGGCCGATTTCAGGACGAACCGTCCCCGGACCCGTGATCCGGCCAGAACCGGTTTCAGGAATCTCAGCTTGTTGAACCCGTAATTTATGCCCATGACGGCACCTGGATGATCCGGCAGCACATCATAGGCAAAGCGGCTGGCCAGTGACAACGTCAGGAATCCATGCGCGATGGCGCCGCCAAAGGGCGTTTCACGGGCAGCGCGGTCAGGGTCGACATGAATCCACTGTTCGTCATGGGTGTTCGTGGCAAATGTGTCGATCATCTGTTGATCGACCGTGATCCAGTTGGATACCCCGATCTCCTGACCCAACCGTGCCTCGGCCTGTGCCAGCGCATCGTCGATTGCACTCATGTCATTCCTCCCGTTCATGGATCCGGGCCGACACGCACCATGCGCTTGCCCCGGTTGTCGCCCGCCAGCAATCCAATCAACGCGGCTGGCGCGTTTTCGAGCCCGTCGACAATATCCTCGGTCACCTTGATCTGGCCATTCGTCACCCAGGTCTGCAATGCGCGCAGCGCGGTGGCGTCCCGATCTGCGAAATCCATCACGATGAACCCCTCCATCCGCAGCCGTTTCACCACAACGAGTCCCGGCAGGTTGCGCGGGCCGGTGGGTGACGCCGTATCATACTGGCTGATCGCGCCGCAGCAGACCACGCGGCCGCGTTCGTTCATCACCGCCAGCGCGGTTTCCAGCGTTTCGCCACCAACATTGTCGAAATAGACATCGACCCCGTTCGGGCAGGCGGCGCGCAGCGCCTTGAACAGGCCCGGCGCGCGGTAATCGACACAGGCGTCGAACCCCAGATCATCGACCACCCAGGCGCATTTTTCAGCACCACCGGCGATGCCCACCACGCGGCACCCCAGCGCCTTGCCGATCTGGCCGACATAACCGCCCACCGATCCGGCGGCGGCAGACACGAAGATGGTTTCTCCGGCGATGGGCCGCCCGACATTGATCAACCCGTGAAACGCGGTCTTGCCCGCGATTCCATACACGCTCATCAGGTGGGACAGCGGGCGAAGGTCGGGCATTTTCTGAACCTGCCGGGCAGGGCGGGTGACGTAATCGGCCCAGACCGATTCCGTCGCGACGATATCGCCCGGCCGCAGCCGGTCGCTGCGGCTCTCGGTCACCTCGCACAGCGCATAGGTGGGCATGGCATCGCCCGCGCGCACCGCGTCTCGATAGGTCGCCCCCTGCATCCACGACCGGTTGGCGGCGTCGATGGACATCAGGATGGTGCGCAGCAGAACCTCGCCTTCGGCCGGCTCGGGCATGGGGGCCTCGGCCAACGCAAAGTGTCGAGGCTCAAGCGTTCCCGTGGGCAATTCTGCGACGGCGATCTGGCGGTTCCTGGTCATTGGTGCATTCCTTGTGGGGCCCGGTGTACGGGTGGCATTGCATGTCAACAGCAAACGCGCACATTCTGCGCGCAAGTGATAAACGAGGGGTCGCGACCATGAGCC
>CAYGNB010000064.1:4299-5985 GCA_964351135.1 uncultured Rhodobacterales bacterium
GCAAACGCGCACATTCTGCGCGCAAGTGATAAACGAGGGGTCGCGACCATGAGCCGTGAATATCGCCAGCATGTCTATGCACCGCCGCCCGGTGCTTGCGATCTTCTGCTGATCCGCCACGGCGAAAGCCAGCCAGCCGTGCCGGGCAAGAGTTTTCCGATGACTGGCGGGCATGGCGACCCGGCGCTGCATCCCAACGGCGAAGTGCAGGCGCGCGCCGTAGGCGAGCGGCTGAAGGGCGAGCCTCTGGCGGCGATCTATGTCACCACGCTGCGCCGGACCCATCAGACCGCCGCGCCGCTGGCGGGGCATCTGGGGCTGGCGCCGATCGTGGAGCCTGATCTGCGTGAAGTGTTCCTGGGCGACTGGGACGGCGGAGAATACCGTATTCGCGCGGCCAATGGCGATCCGGCCTTTGCCCGCGCGAAAGCGGGGCACGAATGGGGTGAAATCCCCGGCGCGGAAACCACCGCCGCTTTGCATTTTCGGGTGCGCGAGGGGCTTGAGCGCATTGCAGCTGCGCACGTTGACCAAAGGGTTGCGGTATTTGTGCATGGCGGTGTGGTCGGTGCGGCCATGAGTATCGGTAGCGGCGCAAAGCCTTTTGCCTTCAACGGCGCGGCCAACGGGTCGATCAGCCGCATTGTGATCCGCGGCTCTGACTGGGATGTGAGGGGCTACAACGACTGTGCGCATCTGCCCTAGTCTTCGTCGCCCATTGTAACCACGACCTTGCCCATCACCTTTCGGTCCTGCATTGCAACCAGCGCCTCGGAGGCCTGTGCGAGCGGGTAGGTGGCGGAGATCCGCGGCTTGATCCTGCCTTCGGCATACATCCGGAAAAGGTCGCCCATGTTTTCGGCGTGGCCGGCCGGGTCGCGAAACACCGACGCCCCCCAGAACACGCCAACGATCTCGCAACCCTTGAGCAGCGGCAGATTCAGCGGGATCTTTGGGATACCGGCGGGAAACCCGACGACGAGGAACCGGCCTTGCCATGCCATCGCACGGATCGCGGGTTCGGCATAATCGCCGCCGACCGCGTCATAGACCACGTCGACGCCATCGCCGCCGGCCAGTTTCTTGATCTCGCCCGACAGGGCCTTTTGCGCGTCGCGGTCCATCTCGCGCGGGTAGATCAGCGTTTCATCGGCGCCGAGATCACGGCAGAACGCGGCCTTTTCCGCAGAGGACACAGCCGCGATTACCCGCGCGCCCGCGGCCTTGGCCAGTTCGATCGCCGCCGCGCCAACACCACCGGCCGCACCGAGGATCAGCAGCGACTCGCCCTCGCGAAGGTGCGCGCGATCTTTCAACGCGTGATGCGAGGTGCCGTAGGTAAAGATGAAACAGGCCGCGTCTTCGTAGGGCATCGCGTCGGGGATTTTCACCGCGCGGCTGGCATCCAGCGTCATGTGGGTCGCAAACCCACCATGTCCCGTCAGCGCCAGGATCCGGTCGCCGGGCGCAAAGCCGGTCACGCCATCGCCCAAGCCGATCACCTCGCCGGCAACCTCTCCGCCCGGCGCGAAGGGCCGTGTCGGTTTCATCTGATAGAGATCCCGGATCATCAGCGTATCGGGATAATTCACCCCGGCGGCGCGAACGCGCAGCAGCAACTCGCCCTTCTTCGGCTCGGGCATTTGCAGTTCGGTGAGTTCCAGGGTTTCCGGGCCGCCGGGGGCG
>CAYGNB010000064.1:6085-11891 GCA_964351135.1 uncultured Rhodobacterales bacterium
GTGACAGGGGCAGGTGCCGGGCTCGGCCGCAGCCATGCGCTGGGGCTGGCGGAACGCGGCGCACGGGTCGTCGTCAACGATCTGGGCGCCGCCGCCGATGGAACCGGGCAATCCTCGGAGGCAGCCCAGGCCGTGGTCGAGGAGATCCGTTCGGCCGGCGGCGAGGCGATGGCCCACGGCGCGGATGTGGCCAGCGAAGATCAGGTGTCGGATATGATCGCTCGCGCGATGGAGGCCTGGGGACGCATCGACATCCTGATCAACAATGCCGGTATCCTGCGCGACAAGACATTCGCCAAGATGACGCTGGACGATTTCCGCAAGGTGATCGAGGTGCACCTGATGGGGTCCGCCACCTGCACCCATGCCTGCTGGCCGATCATGCGCGAACAGGGTTATGGCCGGGTGGTGCTGACCGCATCGTCCTCGGGGCTCTACGGCAATTTCGGGCAGGCCAACTATGGTGCAGCCAAGGCCGCGATGGTCGGGCTGATGAACGTGCTGCATCTCGAAGGCGCGCGCGACAACATCCGGGTCAACACGTTGGCACCCACGGCGGCCACCCGGATGACCGAGGACCTGATCCCGCCCGATGCGCTGGCCCTGATGGCGCCCGAGAAAATCACCCCCGGCGTGCTGTGGCTGGTGTCCGAGGACGGCCCGTCGCGGTTCATCATGGGCGCTGGCGCGGGGTGTTTCGCGCGAGCGCAGATCTTCGAGACACCGGGCATCACGCTGACCGACGACGAGCTATCACCCGAGGCCGTAGCCGCCGCCTTCGATGCCATGTCCGATACCGACGGGCAGGAGGCACTGGCCGATGCCTTTTCACAAACCCGCAAATATGTCGCCAATGCAGCCGGAGCCCGCGGGCTTTCACTGGACTGGGGCAACTGACATTCCCGAGTGAGGAGAAAACCCATGCGTGACGCAGTAATCGTATCGACAGCCCGCACCCCGATCGGCAAGGCCTATCGCGGGGCGTTCAACGCAACCACCCCGCAGGCGCTGGCCGGGCACGCGATATCGAACGCGGTCTCCCGCGCCGCGGTCGATCCGGCGGAGATCGCCGACTGCATCTTTGGCGCGGCGCTCCAGCAGGGCCATTCCGCCGGCAACATCGCCCGCCAGGCGGCAGTCCGCGCCGGACTGCCGGTCACCGTCGGGGGCATGTCGGTCGACCGCCAATGCGCCAGCGGCATGATGGCAATCGCGACCGCGGCCAAGCAGATCGTCCATGACGGTATGGATGTTGCCGTGGGTGGGGGTGTTGAAAGCATCTCGATGGTGCAGACGCCCGAGTTGCGTATCGGCACCGATCCCTGGCTGATGCAGAACAAGCCCGACATCTACATGTCGATGCTGGAAACCGCGGAAATCGTCGCAGCGCGCTACAATATTAGTCGCGAGACGCAAGACGAGTACGCGGCCCAATCGCAGGCCCGGACCCACGAGGCGCAGCAGGCGGGTCGGCTGGACGCCGAAATCGTGCCGATGACCACGGTGATGAAGATCCAGAACCGGGACACCAGCGAGATCAGCGACCACGAGGTGACGCTGGACAAGGACGAAGGCAACCGCCCCGGCACGACCGCTGAGTCCCTGGCCGGGCTGCAGCCCGTGTTCAAGAACGGGATGAAGGTGAAGGAGGGCGGCTACATCACCGCCGGCAATGCCAGCCAGTTGTCCGATGGGGCGGCGGCCAGCGTGCTGATGGAGGCCAAGCTGGCTGAACAGCGCGGGCTGGAGCCGCTGGGACGCTATGTCGGCGTCATGGCCGCGGGCTGCGAACCCGACGAAATGGGCATCGGACCGGTGTTCGCCGTTCCGAAACTGCTCGAGGCGCACGGGCTGAAGATGGACGATATCGGCCTTTGGGAACTGAACGAAGCCTTCGCGGTGCAGGTGCTCTATTGCCGCGACAGGCTGGGCATCCCGGACGAGTTGCTGAACGTCAACGGCGGCGCGATCTCGATCGGGCATCCCTATGGCATGTCCGGCGCGCGCATGGTCGGTCACGCGCTGATCGAGGGCAAGCGGCGCGGCGCGCGCTACGTGGTCTGCACCATGTGCGTGGGCGGCGGCATGGGGGCGGCCGGCCTCTTCGAGGTGTTGTGATGGACGGCTCTGCAATCTGGCGGCGCGACGACAGCCACCTGCCTGCGGCGCTGCGCGGCCTGCGATTGCCGTTGGTGGGATCGCCGATGTTCATCGTATCCGGCCCCGAACTGGTGATCGCCCAGTGCAAGGCAGGAATCGTCGGATCCTTTCCTGCGCTGAACGCCCGCGAGGCCGAAGGCGAGCCGCCGTTGCTGGAGAGCTGGCTGCAACAGATCACCGAGGAGCTGGACCGCCACAACCAGGCCAATCCGGACAATCCGGCGGCCCCTTTCGCGGTTAATCAGATCGTACACCGGTCGAATGTGCGGCTGGAGCGCGATCTCGAAATCTGCGCGCGCTGGAAGGTGCCGATCTGGATCACGTCGCTGGGCGCACGGGTCGAGGTGAACGAGGCCGCCCATTCCTGTGGCGGCATCACCCTGCATGACATCATCAACAATACCTTCGCGAAAAAGGCGATCGAAAAGGGCGCCGACGGTTTGATCGCGGTTGCCGCAGGCGCGGGCGGCCATGCGGGACCACAATCGCCCTTTGCTCTGATCCGCGAAATCCGCGCCTGGTTCGACGGTCCGCTGCTGCTGTCCGGGGCCATCGCCTCGGGCGAGGCGCTGCTGGCGGCCCGCGCTGTGGGGGCCGATTTCGGCTATATGGGCAGCCCGTTCATCGCCACGCGCGAAGCCAATGCGCGGCCCGAGTACAAACAGATGATCGTCGAATCCGGCGCCGAAGATATCGTGACATCGTCCTTGTTTACAGGTGTTTCCGGAAATTACCTCAAGCCGTCGATCACCGCGGCCGGGCTGGACGCCAACAACCTCGATACCGCGACACCGGATAGTATGAACTTCTCGTCCGGGTCGTCCAAACCGAAGGCGTGGAAGGAAATCTGGGGATCGGGGCAGGGCATTGGCGACGTGCACGACGTCACCGACGTGGCCACGCTGGTCAACCGGATCGACCGCGAATACC
This sequence comes from uncultured Rhodobacterales bacterium, assembly GCA_964351135.1. GTDB lineage: Bacteria > Pseudomonadota > Alphaproteobacteria > Rhodobacterales > Rhodobacteraceae > Pukyongiella. The sequence continues at coordinate 9,176 of CAYGNB010000064.1, forward strand.
GGGCTGCGGGCGCGCGGCTTGCGGCCGAGTTCGCGGTCTGATCGATGGCCGAACTGCTGATCGTTCGGCACGGGCAGGCGTCGTTTGGCGCCGACGACTATGATCGCCTGTCCGAAACCGGGCACCGGCAATCCGAACTCGCGGGAGCGGCGCTGCGCGAGGCGGGGTGGGTGCCGGACCGTCTGATCACCGGCACGCTCGCGCGCCAACGCGACACGCTGGCGTCGATGGGCTTCGACGCGGCACCGGAAACGCATCCGGGTTTGAACGAATACGATTTTCACGACCTCTTGTCGGTCAGATTCGGTGGCAATGTGCCCGACCCGGTGCGTCATGACCGCAAGACCCATTTCCGCACCCTGCGCGAAACCATTCTCGACTGGCAGGCGGGCGGTCTGACGGGCGCGCGTGAAAGCTGGGCCGACTTCGCAGGGCGGGTGGCGGCGGCGCGTGCGTTCGCCACCGATACCTCGGCCAAAAGGGTGCTGGTGGTCAGCTCGGGCGGACCGATCGGACAGCTCGTGGCGACCGCACTGAGGGCACCCGAGGCGCAGATGCTGACGCTGAACCTGCAGGTCAAAAACAGCTCGTTCACCCGGTTTATCTTTACCAGCAGCAGGTTTTTCCTGCACGAATTCAACGCCACGCCGCACCTGATGGCGGCGGATCGTGACCATCTGCTGACGTACAGCTAGAAAGGACAGGCTATGACCGATACGCAGACGCTCGACCTCGATGCCGTCGGGGCCTACCTGAAAGATCATCTGGACGGCTTCGAAGGTCCGCTGGAAGCGACCAAGTTCGAGACCGGTCAATCGAACCCGACCTTCCTGCTGAAAACACCTGCCCGAAACTATGTCCTGCGCCGCAAGCCGCCCGGCGTGCTGTTGAAATCCGCCCACGCGGTCGACCGCGAATTCCGGGTGCAGAAGGCGCTGGCCGGCACAGATGTGCCCGTCGCGGCAATGCATCTGCTGTGCGAGGACGATGCGGTGATCGGCTCGGCCTTTTACGTGATGGATCACGTCCAGGGACGTAACTTCAAGGACCCGGTTATGGAGGGTGAGAACAACGCGACCCGCACCGCGGTGATCGACGAGATGAACCGGATTCTGGCGGCGCTGCATATGGTCGATATCGACGCGGTCGGCCTGTCGGATTACGGACCCGAGGGCAGTTACTATGAACGTCAGGTCAGCCGCTGGTCCAAGCAATATCGCGCGTCCGAGACCGAGAGCATTCCGCAGATGAACCGGCTGATGGACCTGCTGGTCGAACGGATGCCCGAGGATGACGGGCAACGTACGCTGGTGCATGGCGACTACCGTATCGACAACATGATTTTCGATACTGAACTGCCGGAATGCCGGGCGGTGCTGGATTGGGAACTTTCGACCATCGGGCATCCCTATGCCGATCTCGCATCGGTTATCATGCAGTGGCAAATGCCGCAGGGCGGCACGGGGCGGGGACTGGCCGGTGTGAACCGGGCCGAACTGGGGCTGCCGTCAGACGAGGCCTTCATCGCATCTTATTGCGAGAGACGGGGGTTGCCGGGCATCGAGAATTTTGGATTCTACCTGTCGTTCTGCTTTTTCCGCATGGGTGCGATCCTTCAAGGCGTCCTGAAACGTGCGCTGGATGGCAATGCATCCAACCCGGAGCGGGCGATGCGGCTGGGCGGGTTCGTACCCGTTTTTGCTGAAAGCGGCATCGCAGCGCTCAAAGGTTAGGCACTTTGGGTACCGCCGGGTGATCTGACGCAAGGTCAATCCTGCAGAGAGCCCCCTGTGGCGGCACATGGTGTGCGCCTGAGCGCTTGGTTGCCTCCTAAAGGGCGAGCGCAAATCCATTAAAGCCGATATTTGACGGACTGTTACGGCTTATTCTTGATCTTACCACGTGCGACCTATGCGTCGTTTCCGGCCCGCCGTCGGGAGCGACCGGCGCCCGTGCTGGAAGCTTGACTTTGAACCGCGATGTGCAACTCTCGTTGCATGGGCCCCGGGGCACGAATGGGAGCGTGCGAACGGAACCGGCCCGTCATGAAGGGGAGGAAACCACATGAAGAAGAAAACGATTCTGGGTATGGGGACCGCGCTTGCCCTGACCTTGGGGGCATCCGCGGCCTTTGCCGAGAACATCAAGATCGCGTTCATCGATCCGCTGTCCGGTCCGTTCGCAAGCACCGGTACCAACGGTTTGCACCAGTATGAATTCGCGGCGCAGACGCTGGTAAATGACAAGGGCGGAGTCCTGGGCGGCGACATGTTCGAGATCGTTCCCTTCGACAACAAGGTCAGCCCCAAGGAATCGCTGATCCAGCTGCAGGTCGCGATCGACCAGGGAATTCGCTATGTGGTGCAGGGGAATTCGTCCGGCGTCGCCCACGCGATCACCGATGCGGTCGCCAAACACAACCGGCGCAATCCGGACAACCGTGTCCTGTACCTGAACTACGCGGCGGTCGATCCGGCGCTGACCAACGAGAAATGCAACTTCTGGCATTTCAGGTTCGATGCCAATGCCGACATCAAGATGGACGCCCTGACCGATGTCATCGCCGCGAACGAGGACATCAAGAAAATCTATATCATTGGTCAGGACTATTCCTTCGGCAAAGCCGTGGCCGCGGCGGCCGAAGCCAATCTGGCCGAGAAGCGCCCGGATATCGAGATCGTCGGCAACGAGCTGCATCCGATCGGCAAGGTCAAGG
>CAYGNB010000065.1:0-11835 GCA_964351135.1 uncultured Rhodobacterales bacterium
GCCCGTCGGTCCGCCGCTATAGGTGAATTTGCCGTCGCGCAGCCGTTCGACCGTTGCCCGTACCGGGACAGGATCGAACCAGCGATCGTCCTGCTTTGCGCCAACGCGGAAATCGCCGGTGCCACCTTCGCCGATCTCCTGCGCCCGAAGCGCGGTTTCCGGGTCAACGATATATACAGCCGATTCGGTATCGGGCGCATGATCCAGCAGCGCCGCCAGCAGCGCCGGGGCATCGCCCTGCGCACCCGCACCCATGGAATCGGGCGCGTCGATGATGAGCGTCCTGCCGTCATAGGCAAGCGCGGCTTTCACCGCTTCTTCCGGCGTCATCGCAGGCAGTTCGAAGTCGCGGCGCCGCGCCCACATGGCGTCGAGCACCTCCTGCGCGGCGGCATCGGCGGCATCGGGGTCGCCATCGGTGATCGCGAGCCCGGTAATGCCGACATCGGCCATGTCGAGCCACGGCTGCACCGGGAAATAGCTGACCGAAAGCGCGCGTCCCTCGGCCTCGATTTGACGCGAGATGGCGGCGACCTGGGCCATCGGTTCATCGTCCAGCGTGGCACCGCCCAGGACGGGGACGATGGCGTTATATTTGCGGATCCGTGTGACCGGGCGGATTTCGCCCCTTATGGTCCGCAGCAGCAGGTCCGCAGCGCAGGCGCCGGTGCGATGGGCGTCGACATGCGGATAGGTTTCGTAGCCCACGATGATCTGCGCGTTGCGCGCCATGCGCGGCGATACATGGGCATGAAGATCAAGGCTTACCGCGATCGGAATGTCCGCGTCGCCCAACCGGCGCCGCACTGCCGAAATGATCGCGCCTTCCGGGTCCTTTTCGGTGTTGCAGATCATCGCGCCATGCAGGGCCAGATAGATCCCGTCGAGGGGCATCGCCGCAGCGATACCTTCGACAATCCTCTCCTTGGCCTCTTCATAGAAGGCATCGTCCACATGACCGCCCGACACGCAGCGTGCCATGTAAACCGGCACGATCTGGGTGCCCGCTGCCGTTAGCGTGTCGATGCCGCCCGCAATCGAAAGCTGTTTGCCCGCTGCCGCATCGAGCATCTCCTGTCCGGATTTGATGCCGAACCGCTCGAAATCCTCGCGCCGCGCAACCCTGAGCGATAAGCTGTTGCCCTCGAATTCGAAACTCGCTACCGCAATTTTCATCCCGATTTCCCTGTTGAACCCTTTCGGGGCGGAAATTGGCCCACCCCGTCCGGGATACCCCGATCCCGTTCCGCATCATATGTTTGATAGCGCAAATCTTTGCAGCGGTTTGCTCTGATTTCAAATGCGAATTGAGAGATGCAATATGCATTTATTGCATTTTGCGGTGTTTGGGCACGATGCCTGCGCTCAGGACAGAATCTTGCGAAACCGCATCAGCGTCAGGGTCATGGCCACCAACGCCAGTGCCACGATCACGACCAGTTCGGGCCAGACCAGCCGTAACTCGGCGCCGCGATAGAGCACCGATTGCGCGAAGCTGACGAAATGCGTCGCGGGATTGATCCACAACATCAGTATCCGCAACCAGTCCGGCATCGATTCCAGCGGCGTCACCCCACCTGACAGCATGTAGAGGATCACGATCACCGGGATGACCAGAAGGCCGAATTGGCCCATGTTGCGCGTGAAACTGGCCAGCATCAGCCCCAGCGATCCGATTGCGATCACGTACAGCCCCGCGCCGAAGGTGTAGAGCCACAGCGAACCCGCCACCGGCACGCCCATCGCCCATTGCACCACGAAGATCAGGCTCGCGACCGATGCGGCCAGGATCACCAGCCCCGTTGCCGCGATCTTGGAGATCACGATTTCATGCGGGCGCACCGGCATCACCAGCACATGCTCGATCGTGCCATGTTCGCGTTCGCGGATCATCGACGACCCGGACAGAACCAGCATCAGGATGGTGACGTTGTTCATCAACTGCATCACCGCGGTGAACCATTTTGCGGTCAGATTCGGGTTGAAGCGGTTGCGAAACACCACGTTGACGGTCGAGCGGTTTTCTACGCCGGGCTGCAGGTAATCCGAGATCGTCTGGCTCAGGAGCTGGCTCATGAAGGTGGTTCCTGTGCCTGCAAACGCCACCGCCGTCGCATCGACCGATAGCAGCAATGTGGTATCGTCGCCCGCGCGCAGGTCGCGTTCGAAATCGGGTGGGATCGACACCACGAGCACGTATTTCCCGTTGAGCTGGGCCTGTGCGGCCGCGTTTGGCGTCAGCAGTACCGGTCGGGCAAAGAGCGGTCCCCGGATCGAGTCGAATATCCGCTCGGAGAGCGGCGAGTGATCTTCGTCCACCATCGCGACCGAAAGGTCGCGCACTTCGGTCGAGGCGGCGCTGGAAACCAGCCAGACCGCGGCGGTGAAGACATAGAGGATCAGCACCAGCATCACCTTGTCGCGGCGCAGGGCACGCAGCTCCTTCATCGTCAGCCGCAGGATGGTCAGAAGGCTTCGCATCTCAGGCCTCCTGCTTGCGCAGCGCGAATATCGCGCAAATCAGGTAGATCCCGCAGAACAGCGAAAGCATCGCCAGATTGATGCCGATATCCGAAAAACCGAACCCTTTGAGAAATGCGCCGACCGACACCGGCTGGAACCAGGCGCCGGGAAAGGACAGCCCGACGATCCGTGCCGATGTGCCCAGCGTGGAAACCGGCGTGATGAGACCCGAGAAATTGACCGCCGGGATGATCGAGATCACGACCGTGCCAAAGACGGCGGCGACCTGGGTTCGGGTAAAGGCCGACATTACCTGACCGAAGCCGGTCGTCGCGGTCACGTACAGCAGCGCGGCGAGCGCAAGGGCCGGCAAATCGCCGCTGAAAGGCACGCCAAAGATCGTCCGCCCGATCGCGTAGAGTATCCAGAATGCCCCCCAGGATATCGCGATATAGGGCAGTTGTTTTCCGATCAGGAATTCGATCCGCCGCACCGGGGTCGACCGGAAATTGGCGATGGTGCCGGTTTCCTTTTCGCGAACGACCGAAATCGTCGCCATGATGGCCGGGATCAGCATCAGGATCAGCATCAGCATCGAGGGCACCATTGCATAGGCGCTCTGGAAGGCCTGATTATACAGAAACCGCGTCTGGATCGTGACGTGTTCGGTGGAGTTTTGGCCGCGTTCGGTCGCGAGAACGCCGGAGAACCAATTTATCAGCCCCACCGCGTAACCGCGCGTGGTTTCGGCCCGGAATGGCATCGACCCGTCGATCCACAGCGAAATCTCGGGCGGGGCCTCGCTCTGGTGCAGCGCCTTGCCGAAACCGTCGGGTATCTCCAGCGCCATCGTCAGGCCGCCCGTCGCCATCCGCCGGTTCAGTGCGTCCAGCGATCCGAAATCCGCCGTCTGTTCGAATTGCGGGATCGAGGAAAACGCCTCGATCAGGCGCCGGCTCTCGGGGGTGTGGTCCTGATCGTTGGCCGCAAAACTGATCTTGTTCACGTCGAACGATATGCCGAACCCCATTGTGATCAGCAGGATGACAGGTCCGGCGAGGGCAAAGAACATTCGCACCGGGTCGCGCACCAGTTCCAGCGCCTCGCGCCATGTATAGGCCCAGAGCCGCGTCAGCGCCGTGCGGATCGCCCCCGACGGTCGGTTCTCCACCTCGACAGGCGCCGGTGCGGTATCGCTTTCTGCCTCGGTGATTTCAGCTTCCAACCGTTCGATAAAGGCCGCTTCCAGCGAGGCCGCGCCGTGAGACGCCACGATTTCGGATGGCGTGCCGACCTCGAGCACCCGCCCGGCATGCATCAGCGAGATCCGGTCGCAACGTTCGGCCTCGTTCATGAAGTGGGTCGAAATGAAAATCGTCACACCCTTGTCGCGCGACAGCGAGATCAGCTTGCGCCAGAAACCGTCACGCGCCACCGGATCGACACCCGAGGTCGGTTCGTCGAGGATCAGGATGCGCGGTTCGTGGATGACCGCGACAGCCAGCTGCAGGCGCTGGCGGATGCCCAGGGGCAGGCTGTCGGGCATCGCCGTGGCGACCTCGTCCAGCTCAAATTCACCCAGCACCTCGGCGACACGGGTGGCGCGCTGCGCTGCGGGGATTTCATAAAGTCTGGCGTGCAGCTCGAGGTTCTGCCGCACCGTCAATTCGCCGTAAAGAGAGAAGCCCTGGGACATGTATCCAATCTGGCGCCGCGCATCCATGTCAGCTGCCCGCAACGGATCGCCGAACAGCCGCGAACTGCCCGAGCTTGGCTCCAGCAGCCCGGTGAGCATTTTCATCGTGGTGGATTTTCCGCAGCCGTTCGACCCCAGAAAGCCAAAGATCTCTCCTTCGGGAATGGTAAAGCTGACATGATCGACGGCGGTGAAATCACCGAAGGTCTTGGTCAGCCCTTCGGCCTCGATCGCCGGGACTGCATCGGTGCGGTCGGGGCGTGGGCGCAGCTCGACGCCCGCGCTGTCTCCTGCCCCTCCGGGCAAGAGCCTGACAAAAGCTTCCTCCAGTGTCGCGCTGTCGGTGTCGCGGCGCAGCGCATCGGGGGCGCCGGTGGCGATAACCTTGCCGTCGTTCATCGCCGCGAGCCAGTCGAACCGTTCGGCCTCTTCCATATAGGCGGTTGCGACCAGCACGCTCATGCCGCCCAGTTGCGTGCGGATCCGGTCGATCAGATCCCAGAATTGCCGGCGCGACAGCGGATCGACGCCGGTTGTGGGCTCATCAAGGATCAGCAGGTCCGGGTCATGGATCAGCGCCGAACACAGGCTCAGCTTCTGTTTCATCCCGCCCGAGAGTTTGCCCGCGGGCCGGTCCGGGAACGGCGCGAGGCCGGTCGCTTCGAGCAGCATCTCGATCCGCCGGGCGCGTTCGCCCGATTTCTGGCCAAAGAGCCTGCCGAAGAAATCGAGGTTTTCGCGTACGCTCAGGCTGGGATAGAGATTGCGCCCGAGGCCCTGCGGCATATAGGCGATCCGCGCGCCCAGGGCGCTGCGGTCGCGCCGTGCAGCCATGTCGTGGCCCAGCACCGCGATTTGCCCGGTCTGCAGCTTGCGCACGCCCGCCACCAGCCCCAGCAGCGTGGATTTGCCCACCCCGTCCGGGCCGATCAGCCCCGCCATGCAGCCGGTCGGGATCTCGATCGACACGTCGTCGAGCGCCACAACCTGGCCGTAACGATGGGCTATGTCGCGCAGCCGGGCAACGCTTTCCATTGCGGGTTACTCCGGCAGCTTGACCTGAAGCTCGTCCGGCCAGGCTGCATCCGGGCTGGTTCGCACAAAGCCGATGCCACGCACGCCGGTTTTGACCTGGTCCTCGAACTGGGCCAGCAGATTGCGCGGTACGCTCAGCTTGACGCGCAGCACCAGCTCTTCGCGCTCGGTTTCGGTTTCCACGCTCTTGGGCGTGAATTGTGCCTGCGGCGAGATGAAGGTGATACGTGCGGGCACCACATATTGCGGAACCGGGTCCAGGATCAGCCGCGCCTCGTCGCCAATCGCCAGCGTGCCGACGACCGCCGCCGGCAGATAGATGTTCATGTAGACATTGGTGAGGTCGAGCATGGTGAGGATCGGGGATCCGGCGGCGACGACTTCGCCCGGTTCGTGCAGCCTGTACAGGACCCGGCCACGGATCGGCGCCTTGATCGTCAGGTCGTCGAGTGCCAGTTGCACCTGATCCTGCGAAGCCTGCGCCGCCGCGATCTGTGCTTCGGATGCCTCGATCTCGGCCTTGGCCATCGCAACCGCGGCCTTGGCCGAGGTCAGCGTGTTGGTTGCGTCGTCGAGCACGCTTTGTGCGACGCTTCCGCTCGAATGCAGCTTGGTGGTGCGGCCGTGGGTGGTCTGCGCCACCACCAGCGCGCTTTGCGCCTGCATCAGTGTCGCCTGCGCCACCGCCTTGGCCGCGCGCGCCTGCAGCACCTGTGCCTTGGCCGCGTTCAACTGCGCCGCCGCCAGCGCGGTATCCATTTGCGCCACCGCGTCGCCGGCGGCGGGAAGATCGCCCTCCTGGGCCGAAACCGCATCGACGCGGCCCGCGTATTTGGTGGCGACATTGACGGTCTGTGCCTCGATCCGGCCGTTGGAGTGGAAAATGCCCTCTTGGGACTTTGAAATACCAAATCGCTGCAACAGCGCTTCGACCCTGCCGTCGGCGATGGCAGGTGACACGGGCAGAAGGAGCGCGATCAGCAGTGCCGACACCAGCGCAGGCCAGCGGTCGGCCCTCCGCATGAGGTGGAAAGACAGGGGGAAGTTCTGGAAAACCATGGATGTTCCGATCGGTTTGTGGAAGCCTCGGGTGCCGGATCGCCTGACATCGTCCCGGACCATTTTAGTCGCGCCGTTTTGGCGACAGAACCCCTAACCGTCGCCGATGGGCGCGACTTATTATCCTTTTGGAGTTACGGGGCGCGGCGGAACCGGCACGCCCGCTGCTGCCGTCCGGTGAAGCATTTCGCTTCACCTATTGAAAACACCTAAGCAACCGGGTGCCCGGCTATCGGTCGGTGCCCTTGGCCGCCTTCATTTCGCCCCGCAGTGCGATGGTGGCGTTCACCGCGGCCTGATAGTTGCGTTCCGCGAAATCGAGAAGGACATTCATGTCCGCCTCGGAGTATTTCCCGAGTTCTTCCATCCACGCCCGGTTCGTTCGCCGGTTTATGGCTCTGATTTCCTCGATGCGCTCAATGATGGGCACCAGAAAAACGCGGCGGCGGTCGTTGGTGTCCCGCACCCGTTTGATGTATCCGGCCCGCTCGATCCGGTCCACGACCCCGGTGATGGCCCCGCTCGTCAGGCCGGTTTCCCGCGCCAGCTGGCCCGGCGTGACATCCTCGCCCAATGTGATGATGAACAGGCATTCCAGATCGGTGTGATGCAGTCCCAGCTTGCTCGCCAGCACGCCGCCATAAAGCGTCCGTTGTGCGTTGGCTGCCCTGATCCTGCGTTCGAGCAGTTCCAGCCGCGCCATCCTGTCAGCATCGGTATCACCGGGCTTTTCGTTCTTGACAGACACCGTGTCAGTTCACTTAATTGATAATTATCTTAGCTGCTAAGATAAATGGCCAGCGCCGCGCGCGCCAAGACAAAAATACGGCCTCTGCGAGAAACGGCATGGCGAAGCGTATCATCATCGACACCGATCCCGGTCAGGACGACGCGCTGGCGATCCTGCTGGCGCTCAGCGCCGGGACAGAACTCGACGTGGCCGGGATCACCACGGTCGCGGGCAATGTCGGTGTTGCGCAGACCTGCGAAAACGCGCTTCGCATCTGCCATCTGGCCGGACGCCCCGATATCCCGGTTGTGGCCGGTTGCGCGCAGCCGATCCTGCGACCGCTGCACACCGCCGAATTCATTTGCGGGGCGGATGGGCTGGCGGGCATGACGCTCGCCCCGGCGACACGGGCCGCCACCACCGGCCATGCGGTGCGCTTTCTGGCCGATCTCGTCGGCGCAAGCGACACCGGGGTGACCGTTTGCGCGCTGGGACCGCTGACCAACATCGCGCTGGCGTTCCTGATTGCGCCCGAGATCAAATCCAAGATCGACCGCCTGGTGATCATGGGCGGCGCCCGTGACCTGGGAAACATCACCGCGGCGGCCGAGTTCAATTTCTTCGTCGATCCCCATGCCGCGGCCATTGTCTTCAACGCAGGGGTTCCGATCACGCTTTTCCCGCTCAGCGCTACTTATCAGGCGGTCGCGACACCGGCGCGGTTGATGGATTTCGACGGCTCGGACGCCGTGCAGGCCCAGATCCTGTCGATGCTCAGACGCGAAAGGCCAGGAGGGGCTGCGCTCGGCGGTGGCGAAGGCCATCCCATGCACGATCCCTGCGTGATCGCCTGGCTGTTGTGGCCCGAGTTGTTCGAGGGGCGCGATTGTCATGTGGCGATCGAAACCGCCGAGGGTCCGACCGTCGGCAGATCGACCATCGACTGGTGGTCGCGCGGCGACCAGGTACCCAACGCGCATGTCATCGGTACGCTCGATGCCGACACGATGTTTTCGCGGATCGCTGCAAGCGTCAGGTCGCTCGATGCCACGCCCGCCCCTCAGACCAAGGCTGTTTCATGACCCATATGCTCGACGATTTTACCCGGAAGGCGCAGCATTCCATCGAGGCGATGAAGGCGGCGGCGGAACAGGCGCGCCGCGATCACGCCGCCGCCGAGTTGACGCGCCACATGCTGCTGACGACACGGAAATTCGCCGGGCGCGGCAAGCAGGACGCCGTCGAAGAGGTGGTGTCCGACTGGATGGGGGCCTGGCATCTGAAACGCGACGACTGGCCCGAAATCGCGGCCGAGATGGAGGCGTTGACCGGCGCCTTCTTCGACTATTGCACCGACCCGTCCGACGCTACGGATCGGGCGGTTCGCGAGGCGTGGCAAAAACTCAAGTCGGTCCACGATACCCCGGAGCGCACGCTGGAGGATCAGATGGCCTGGCGGTCGGTCTGTGCGCATGGCTGGTGGGGCGACGTGAACCCGGCACCCGATGGCTATCGCGATCACGACACAGCGCGCGCGACGGCGCCTTTCTGGACGAAGGGGTGCCCGCCCCATTGCCTGGGATGACGGTATCGGGGCAGGTATATCGCGATCTGACCGAAAGGCACCGCCACCGGTCGCCATCGGGAACACCGGATGTCGGGACATGAATTTCAAGAAACTCATCGAAATCTACGGAACACTCATCGCGGGGATCGTGCTGTTTGTCTTTCTGCTGATCTTCGCGAACAATTTCGCCTCCACGGCCAACCTTCTCAACGTACTGAAACAGGTCAGTTTTCTGTCGGTGCTCGCCTTTGGGTTCACCTTTGCGCTCATCACGTCTGAACTCGACCTGTCCTTTGCCAATGTCTGCAGCCTGTCGGCGGTGGTGATCGGCAGCCTGATCGCGGCCGAGGTGGCGTGGCCATTGGCGGTTGCGGCCGGTATTGCAACCGGATTGACAATCGGATTCCTGAACGGGTTTCTGGTGACCGTGCTCAAGGTTCCGTCGCTGATCTCGACGCTGGGCACCGCCTCGGTTGCCAACGGCATGGCCTTCATGATTACCGGCGGCGTCGCATTCGTCGGCCGGTGGGACCCGAATTTCCTGTATCTCGGGCGGGGAAAGATCGGCCCGGTCCCGGTGATCATCCTGTTCACGCTGATCGTGTTTGCCGCCGCCCTGATCCTGTCGACGCAGACCCGCACCGGTGTCCATCTTCAGGCGACCGGCGAAAACGAGGAGGCGGCGCGCCGGTCTGGGATCAACACACGTAACTGCAAGATCGTCGGTCTGGGATTGTCGGGCCTCGCGGCGGGTATCACCGCCGTGTTCCTTGTCGCCAACCTGTCTTCGGCGGCCCCGCAGATGGCGGGCGATTTCCTGCTGAACGGCATCGCGGCCACGCTGCTGGGCATGACCATGTTCACGCCCGCCAAACCCAACATCCTCGGAACCTTCGTGGGCGCCCTGATCATCGTGATGCTGTCCAACGGTCTGGTCCTGCTGGGGGCGCAATATTACATCCAGGATATCATGCTGGGCGTCATCATAATTGCATCGGTCGCCGTGTCGGCGTCTGTATTGAAGAGAGCGGCCTTCGCTCTGTAATAATAAGAAAGTGGGAGAGGAAATATGAAGAAGTTCAACATGTTGCTTGCGGCGGCCAGCCTTGCCGGCGCGACGGCGGCCGCCAGTCAGGCGGCTGCCTTCGATCTTGGTGTCGTCGCCTTTCAGATGTCCGCCGAAACCCAGGCGCGCTGTGCGAACACCGTGGGCGCCGAGGCCGAGAAACTGGGTTGGGAAACACAGGTGCTGAACTCCAATGGGTCGCTGGAAACGCATGCCTCGCAGCTCGACAACCTGATCCAGAAAGGCGTCGATGCGCTGATCCTGTGCATGTCCAAACCGGTCCAGTTCGACGCCCAGTTCGAAGCGGCCAAGACCGCCGACATTCCGGTCATCACCATTTCCAGCGGTGCCAGCCCGCATACCCTGTTCGATGTGACGCCCAACGAATACATCATGGCCGCCGAGGCGGCGATCTATCTGCTGGGCACGATCAACTTCGAGGGCAACATTATGGCCCAGCGTTTCGAATCCAACACCGGCGCGCGTATCCGGGGCGCCATTCTCGATGCGGTGCTGGTCGAGAACCCGCAGGTCAAGATCGTCGGCGAACACTCGATGGCGCGCACCAAGAGCTGGCAGGACGACGTGCGCAACGGCATGAGCGCGCTCATTTTGCAGAACGCCGGCAATTTCGATGGTGTCTGGGCCTCGTTCGACGGTCAGGCGCTGATCATCGACGATCTGCTCAAGGAAAGCGGTCTGAACAAGGGCGACGTTTCGCTGGTGTCGATCGACGGCGGGCAGGAAGTCTATCGCCGCATCAAGGACCCAGAATCGATGATGACCGCGACGGTCGCGATCCCGTTCGAGGATATGGCGGCGAAGGCGGTCGACATGATGAACAAGATCGCCGTTGACGGCGTCGCCAAGGACGATCTGGTTCCCGGCCCCTATCTGTTCATTCCGGCGACGCTGGTGGACAAGACCAATGTCGACGACTTCCTGAATTAGGTAACGGCCCGCACCGCAACGGCCAGAACGCGAGAACATCATGCCGGTCAAGATATCGACACGGGACATCTTCAAGAACTACGGCGCGGTCGAGGCCCTGCGCGGGGTCAGTATCGACGTGCACGAAGGTGAGATCCACGCGATCTGCGGCGATAACGGTGCGGGCAAATCCACCCTGATCAAGATCCTGGCCGGGGTGGAGCAGCCCGACCGGGGCGACATCTTCATCGACGGTGCCGAACGGAAGTTCGAGTCACCCAACGCATCGCTTCGGGCGGGATTGGCGACAATCCATCAGGACCTGGCCGTTGCGCCGGACATGGCGATCTATCAGAACATCTTCATGGGCGCCGAACTGACCCGGAGTTTCCTGGGCCTGCGGTTGCTCGACAAGAACCGGATGCGCCGGGACTCCGTGGGTTTCATGTCGCAGCTCAACGGGTCGATCACCGACATGGATGCCAAGGTCAATGAACTGTCCGGCGGACAGCGGCAGGCCGTTGCGATCTGCCGTGCGCTGCGCTGGAACGCCAATGTCGTCATTCTGGACGAACCGACCGCTGCGCTGGGTGTGCGCGAGACCGAACAGGTTCTGGAGCTGGTCCGGTCGCTGAAAAGGGCCGGCAAGACGGTCATCCTGATCAGCCACGCCATGCAGGACGTGGTCGCCGTGGCAGACCGTATCAGCATCCTGCGTACCGGTCAGAACCAGATCGACCTCGAAGGCGGGGATCTGACCGCGGACAATCTCGCGCATTATATTCTGAGCGGTGAGGTCAACCGCGTACACTGACGGACAACGCAAATCGTGCGCTGCGCCAGCGCGGTCCGGGTCGCCTTGACATCGCGCGCGTGAGTGGCTGCTCTGCGGGTTCCATGCAATACCAACAGGGCTTCGGACCATGTCGCATATACTGGCTTTTGACCTCGGCGGCAGCAGCCTGAGGCTGGCAATAGTGGCCCGTGACGGCCGGTTCCTGGACCACGTTCGCAAGCCGCTTCGGATCAGTCACGATGGTGAACACGCGTTCGAGGCGGATCCACTGGTCTGGTGGGCAGCATTTCAGCAGGGCTGTGCGGAACTGGCCGCCATGGGGTATGACTTTGCCGCGATAGAAGCCGTCGCGGGATGCGGTTTTACCCGCACACAGGTTTTCCTGGACGCGTCCGGCGCACCGATACGCCCGGCCATCACCTTTCAGGATTCCAGGGCCGCGGCGATACTGGACGAAATGCAGATTACGGCACCGGCGGCGATCAGCGACGTC
>CAYGNB010000066.1:0-1862 GCA_964351135.1 uncultured Rhodobacterales bacterium
CGTTCAACATCTACACCGGCTATCGCCAGCACAATTACCACTTTGTCATCTACGGGGCGCTGTTCCTCGGTCAGATCGAACCGGCGCTCGAGGCCGTGCGCGGCATGTGGGATACCGTTCCCGACGAGATGCTGCGCATCGAAAGCCCGCCCATGGCGGATTTCTTCGAAAGCTACATGGCGATGGAACCGCATGTCCTGATCCGGTTTGGCCGCTGGGAGGAACTGACCCGGTTCGAACCGCCAGAGGATCGCGAGCTATACCGCACGCTCACCGCAACTGCTCACTACGCGCGGGCGCTGGCCTTTGCGGCATTGGGCCGGGTGGAGGAAGCCGAGGCCGAGGAAGTCCGGTTCCACGAGGCCCGCGATCTGGTGCCGGAAACCCGGCTTCTTCACAACAATACCGTCTGCGACCTTCTTGAAATCGCGACAGAAATGCTGCGAGGCGAGATCGAGTACCGCAAGGGGAATTTCGATCCTGCCTTTGACCATCTGCGCCGCGCGGTCGAACTGGATGACGCGCTGCCCTATGACGAACCCTGGGGCTGGATGCAGCCGACGCGCCATGCGCTGGGGGCACTACTGCTGGAGCAGGGGCGCGTGACCGAGGCCGAAGAGGTTTATCGCGCCGATCTGGGTCTCGCCGGCCAACTGAGTCGCGCGACAATTCATCCGGGTAATGTCTGGTCCCTCAGGGGGCTGCACGATTGCCTGGAGGCGCGCGGCGAAACCGTTGAAATCATCCATATCCGTCAGAGCCTGGACCTGGCGCTCGCGCGGTCCGATACGGTTGCCGCGTCCTGCGGCTGCGCCCAGGCGGCCATGCGCGCGGCATCCTGACCGGCCTTTCGATCAAGGCACAGACAACCGTCTTTCTCGCCATACATTGGCGGCGATAGATTTTGCTTGATATTGAAACATGAATCAGTATTCATGTCGGCATGACCAAAGCGACCACACCCAAAACCAAACGCGGGCTGGCGCGACGCGCGAAAATCCTGAGCGCGGCCGAGGCGGTCATGGGCGAACAGGGATTTTCCGCAGCCTCCATCGCCGAAATCACCCGCGTGGCGGAAACCGCGCTCGGAACATTCTACATCTACTTCTCCAGCAAGGAAGAAATCTTTCACGAACTGGTGCTCGAGATGGGCCGGATCACCCGCACGATGGTCTCTGCCGCCATCGCGGGCGCGCCCGACCGGCTATCGGCGGAACGCGCGGGGCTCGAGGCGTTCCTGCGGTTCGTCTCGGCGCGGCCCTCGCTCTATCGTATCGTCGAAGAGGCGCGGTTCGTCGATCCCGATGCCTATCGCAGTTATTTTTCCGATTTCGGCGACGCCTATGCCGCTGGGCTGCGCGAGGCCGCTGCCAGCGGTGAGATTGCCCAGGGCGATGCCGAGGTTCGGGCCTGGGCGCTGATGGGCATGGCCAAGGCACTGGGCGACCGGTATGTCCTGTGGGAGGACACGCCCGATTTCGACCGGGTGGTGGACGAGGCCCACGCGTTGATCTGCCACGGGCTGGCCCCATGACCGGGCCGATCATCACCGACATTCGTCCGCTTGCCAACGGCGCACCCTGTTTTCATATCGCGCTGAACGCGCCACGCTCAAACGCGCTGGAACCCGGCCTGCTCGCGGCGCTTCATACCGCGCTGGACGCGCTCAGCGCCTCTGGCGCGCAGGTCGCGCTGTTGACCGGCGGGCGCAACTTCTCGACCGGCGGCGATGTCGCGCGGTTTCACGACGCGGCCCTGAACGGCACCGCCGCGACCTATACGGACGAGGTCGTGCGCCGGCTTCAGGACTGCGTATCGCGAATGGTCGCGATGCCGGTGCTGTTCGCCACCGCCGCGCGCGG
>CAYGNB010000066.1:1962-9748 GCA_964351135.1 uncultured Rhodobacterales bacterium
TGATCGCGGCCGGCCTGACCGAAGGCGACCGGCTGGCGATCCTCTGCCTGAACCGGGCCGAGTTCTTCCTGACACTTCTGGCCTGCCAGAAAACCGGTATCATCCTGTGCCCGCTGAACTGGCGGCAGACCGCGCGGGAGCTGATCGACACACTGACGCCCGTGGGGGCGCGCGCGATCCTGCATGACGCCACTCACGCCGATCTGGCCGCAACGGTCGCGTCCGAAACTGGCGCTGCACTGCATGACATCGAGGGCGCGCTGAGCGACTGGATCGCTGCGGGCGGACCGCCGCGCAATGCTGCGATCCCGGCCAATCGGCCCTGGTACCTGCTGTTCACCTCGGGCACCACCGGATTGCCCAAGGCGGTCATCCAGACCGCGCGCATGGCCTGGGCCAACGCGGTCAATATCGGTCAGGCCATCGGGCTGACCAGCGCCGACCGGTCGGTGAACTTCCTGCCCCTGTTCCACACTGCGGGGATCAATCTCTATACGCTGCCGGTATTCCTGAATGGCGGATCCTCGACCATCCTGCCGAAATTCGAGGCCGACGATCTTCTGGCACTGATCCGCGATGGGGCCGTCACGCAGTTCTTTGGCGTGCCTGCCATCTACCAGGCGTTTTCGCTGCTGCCAGACATCGACAGCATCGACTGGTCGGGTATCCGCTGCGGCTGCGGTGGCGCGCCCCTGCCCGAGCCGCTGATCCGGTTCTTTGCGGATCGCGGCGCCCATGTGCTGAACGGCTATGGCATGACCGAAACCGGACCGACCGTGTTCCTGATGGACACCACACACGCAACGGCCAAGATCGGTTCGGTAGGCAAGGCGCAGATGCTGACCGAGGTTCGGCTGGACGGCCTGCCCCCCGGCGTGGCGGGCGAAGGCGAGATACAGCTGCGGGGCCCCGGTATCACGCCGGGGTACTACGAGAACCCGACGGCAACCGCCGCCACGTTCACCCGCGATGGCTGGCTGGCCACCGGCGATGTCGGGCGCAGGGACACGGACGGGTATTACTTTGTCGTGGACCGGATCAAGGACATGTATATCTCGGGCGGCGAAAACGTCTATCCGGCCGAGGTCGAACGGGTTCTGAACGCGCATCCCGCGGTGCTCGAGGTCGCGGTGATCGGCGTCGCCGATGACCGATGGGGCGAAGTGGGCGCGGCGTTCCTGATCGCGCGACCGGGCGAAACGCTCGACCCCGACACGATCCGGCTCTGGTGCCGTGAACGGCTCGCCGCCTACAAGGTGCCCGCCACAGTGCAGGTGGTCGACGATTTCCCGCGCACCGCTGCCGGAAAGATCCGCAAACCCGAACTCAGAAAGACCTTTGACGATGCTTGACCTGTCCGCCAGCTGGACGCCGACACAGGCTGATTTCGACGCCTTTGCCGAGGTGTCGGGCGACGACAACGCCATCCATGTCGACCCGGAGTTTTCGGCACGCACCGCGTTCGGCCGCACGGTCAGCCACGGTATGCTGATCTATTCCAGGCTGTGGGGGCTGTTGCTGCAACACCGCCCGGGGACGCGCCAGATCAGCCAATCGATGATGTTTCCGAACCCGGCCTTCGCCGGCGAGGAACTCACACTGACCGTCACGGAAACCGCGCCGGGTCGTGTGGCGATGCGGGCGGCGCGGGCAGCGGACCGGGCCGAGGTTCTGATCGGCGAAGCGGAGATCGCGTGATGGACGTCGGACAAAGTGCATCGGTATCGCGCATCTATACGGCGGGCGATCTTGCCAGATTCGCGGAACTGTCCGGTGCAGCGCCCGGCGATCACGTGCCCGAACCGCTGATCGCGGCACTGTTTTCCTACCTGCTGGGCGTAAAGCTGCCCGGATCGGGCACCAACTATCTCAAACAGGAACTGCGGTTTCACGCCCCTGCCCCGACCGACACCGAGCTTACCGCGACGGTCGAAATCACGCGCCTGCGCCCGGAAAAACATCTGGCCGATCTGTGGGCGCGCTGCGTCGCCCCCGATGGAACGCTGATCTGCGAAGGCCGGTCGCTGGTCAAGGCAAAGGACGTCGGCGCCTGAGTACGCCTTAGCCGTCCAGCGACGCCACGAACCGGGACAATACACTGGCGAACTCTCCGGGTTCTTCCAGATGCGGCGAATGGCCGGATCGGTCAAAGACCTGCCGCCGCGCATCCGGGGCGGTCGCGGCGATCCAGTCCGAGGCCGAGGCCGGGTAGACCCGGCTGTGCGCGCCCGAGCAGACCAGGTAGGGCACGTCGATCCCGGCGATCACATCGCGCAGATCCAGCGCCACGAGGTCGTCCCACAACGCGCGCATATTGTCCGGGTCCTGCGCCAGGATCGTCCGCAGCGCATCGATGCAGGAAAATCCGGGGGCGCCTGCGGGCGTCGCAAACATGGTGCGGGCAATACCCGGTGCCGAACCTGACCAGCTCTCGGCGAACCGCCGCGTCGAGGCAGCAACGGTTTCGGCGGTCTGGCATTTCAACCCGTGCGACCAGTCAGGCGATGGCAGGATTTTCGGGCTCATGTCCACGGTGACCAGACCGCGGATGCGCGCCGTGCCGAACCGCGCGATATAGCGCCAGGCCACGGCCGCGCCCATCGACCATCCGACGACGGTCACCGGCTCTGCCGGGTATCCCTCCAGCAACCCGGCCACCATGTCCGCACAGGCCTCAACGGTCGGTGGCTGCCCCGTCGCCGTTCCATGGCCGGGCAGATCCGGTGCAACGCAGTCGAAACCCGGCCCCATACGCGTGACAAGGTTGTCGAAAACCGCGCCGCGCATGGTCCAGCCGTGCAGGAGCAGGATCGGTGATGCCACGCTCAGCGCCCGGCCCGCAGGCGGCCGACGATCCCGGTCGGAAAGAAATAGACACTCAGGATGAACAGGATACCCAGCCACATCAGCCAGCGGTCGGGGTCGAGCAGATGCGGAACCAGCGGCAGGGCCGAGGTCGCGTCGGACGCCGACCCCATCAGCGTCTGCAGGTAGTTCTGCGCCAGAACAAAGATCGTCGCCCCGATCACCGCGCCGTACATCGTGCCCATCCCGCCGATCACGACCATCAACAGGATGTCGAGCATGATCTCGAAGGACAGCGTCGTGTCCGGCCCGACATAGCGCAGCCAGATCGCGAACAGCGACCCCGCCAGCGCCGCCGTCGCCGCCGAGATGCAGGTGGCGAGCGTACGGTACCAGACCACCTTGTAGCCGATCGCCTCGGCGCGGAAATCGTTTTCGCGGATGGCCTGCAACACCCTGCCAAAGGGCGAATTGACGATCCGCAGCATCAACAGGAACAGCACCAGCGACCCGGCGAAGATCAGGTAGTAGTTCAACACCTTGCCGTTGATCCTGACGCCCATGACCTCACCCAGCCGAAAGGCCGGTGTCAGTTCGCGCGGGATCTTGTAGTTCAGCCCATCCTCGCCCCCGGTCAGGCCGGAAAACTGCGAAACCAGCACCGCAACCGCCGAGGCCACCGCCAGCGTGATCATGGCAAAGAAAATCGCCCGCACCCGCAGCGAAAACAGCCCGATCAAGAGCGCCAGCGCGGCCGCCGCGACAGCGCCCAGAACCGCGCCCACGATCAGCGCGTCATAACCGCGGCCCATATGGGTCGACGCCAGCGCCACGCCATAGGCCCCCAGCCCGAAAAACATCGTGTGTGCAAAACTGACGATACCGGCATAACCCAGCAGCAGATCGTAGCTGGCCACCAGCACGATAAAGATGCAGATCCGCGCCGCCGTCTCCAGCGACCGCACGCCGGGAAACAGGAACGGCGCCAGCGCCAGGCCCACGAGGATGGCCAACAGCAGAATGGTCAGAACGGTCGAGCGCGGCTTGTCACCGGAGAGAAGAGTCACGAGCATCTTATTTCGCCTTCACCACGGGCAGCATGCCCTGGGGCCGCCACAGCAGGATGGCGGTCATCAGCGCGATGTTAGACACCAGCGCCAGTTTCGGTTCCAGAAAGGCCACGTAGTTCTGCAATAGCCCAACCAGCAGCGCCCCGATGAACGCGCCTTCGACCGAGCCGAGCCCGCCGATGATCACCACGATGAACACGAGGATCATCATCTCCTCGCCCATCCCGGCGGTGATCATCTCCTGGTAAAGCCCCCACATGACGCCCCCCAGCCCGGCCAGCGCCGACCCGGCGATGAACACGCCGATGAACACCAGCCGCAGCCGATAGCCGAGCGCCTGAACCATTTCGCCGTTTTCGACGCCCGCCCGCACGATCAGGCCGATCTTGGTCCGCCGCAGCACCATGCGCATGGCGACGAACAGGGTCAGGCCGATGACCACGGCCAGCAGCCGGTATTTCTCGACCGCCGCACCGGCAAAGGTGACCGCGCCCTTCAGCATCTCGGGGCGGTTGATGAAGATCTCGTCCGGCCCCCAGATGACATGAATGAGCTGTTCGATGACGATCAGCCCGCCCACGGTCACGAGGATCTGTTTGAGATGAGCCCCGTAGACCGGCCGCACAATGACACGCTCGAACCCCCAACCCAGCGCGCCGGTCACGATCATGGCGGCGATCACCGCCAGCAGCACCGCCGCGACGTTCAGCAGCAACGACGGCGCGCCGGTCCAGGTCCCCAGCGCCAGCAGCACCGAGACGCCGACGAACGCACCAACCGAGATAAAGGCGCCATGGCCGAAATTGATCACGTCCATCAGCCCGAACACGAGCGTAAGCCCGGAAGCCATGACGAAGATCATCATCCCCATCGCCAGCCCGGAGACCGTCAGCGTAAGCCAAGACGACGGCGCGCCGATCGCAATGAAACCCAGCACCACCAAGACCGGAACCAGCAGCAGCGGCGCCGCCTTGCCGATCCGTTCGGCCAGCGTCGTGTCGGCAAAGGTAGGTGTATGATCGGGGGCAGCGGTCATGTCAGTGCGCCTCCATGCTCAGGCCCATCAGGCGTTCCTGGAGGGCGGCGTCTTCGGCCAGGTCGCGCATCGGTCCGGTCCAGACGATCCGGCCGTCCTCCATCACTGCGGCGGTATCCCCCAGCGCCCTTGCGACCGAGAAATTCTGTTCCACCAGCAGGATCGACGCGCCCTGTTCCTTCAGTTCGCGCAGGGCCCCGGCCATGGTCGAAATGATCGCCGGCGCGAGCCCCTTGGTCGGTTCGTCGATCAGGTAGAGCGTCCGGTCCTCGGCCATCGCCCGCGCGATCGACAACATCTGTTTCTGCCCCCCCGACAGGTTTCCCGCCTCGGAGTTCCAAAAGGTCTTCAGCGGCGGAAAGACCGAAAACAACCAGTCGCGCCGATCCGGGGCCAGCGGCCCCGAAACGGCGGCCAGCGCCATGTTTTCCTGCACGGTCAGGTCGGCAAAGATGCCCATATCCTCGGGCACGAATCCGATCCCTGCCTGGGCGCGCGCCGCCACCGGCCATGCGGTGATGTCCTGCCCGTCATAGGTGATCGACCCGGAGCGGGCCTGCCAGTGACCGATAATGGTGCGCAACGTCGTCGTCTTGCCGACACCGTTGCGCCCCAACAGCATGGTGACACCCCCGCGCGGTACATCCAGATCGACACCCTGCAGGATATGATACTGCGCGATATCGGTGTGAACGCCGCGCAGGCTGAGAACCGGCTCAGACATTTTCCAGCTCCTTGCCCATATAGGCCTCTTGCACGATGTCCGAGGCCATCACCTCGGCCGGAGGGCCATCGGCGGCCAGCGCCCCGTTATGCAGAACGATGATCCGGTCCGCGAGCGTACGGATCACATCCATCTTGTGTTCGACCAGCAGGATCGTGCGTTCCCGGTCGGCCTTCAGCTCGGCGATAAGATCGAGCACCACCGGCGCCTCGTCCACGCTCATCCCGGCGGTCGGTTCGTCGAACATGTAAACCATGGGATCGAGCGCGATCAGCAACGCCACCTCGAGCTTGCGCTGGTTGCCGTGGCTGAGTTCGGCGACGGTCTGGTCCTTCAGCGTGTCCAGCCGCACCCGTTCGAGGATCGCCATCGCCGCCACCGTCAGTTCCGCATGGCTGTCGGCCATCGAAAACAAGCTGAGCCCCTTGTGCTGGTGGGCCTGGATAACCAGCCGCACGTTTTCGAGCACCGACAGGTTCGGAAACAGGTTGGTCAACTGAAACGCGCGCCCCAGCCCCTTGCGGCAGCGTTCGGCGACACCGAGCCCGGTGATATCCTCACCCATCAGCGACACCCGCCCAGCGGATGCCGGGATCTGGCCGGAAATCAGGTTGAAATAGGTCGTCTTGCCCGCGCCGTTGGGACCGACGATAGCGGTCAGCTCCCCGGCATTGAAAGCGCAGCTGACCGCGTCGACCGCCACATGGCCGCCAAAGCGCACCGTGAGCCCATCCGTTTCCAGAAGTTTCTGGGTCATCGGGTTCTCCCTGCTGGGCGTGAGTGTCGAAACAGGTGAGAGGGGGCGCGAACGCCCCCTCTGCGCCGCATCAGTTGCGGATCGGAATGTCCATGTCCCCGATGGCGAGTTCACGCACCAGAACCGGGACGCCATAGTCCTTGCCGTCCTGCACCTCGGTACGGAAATGATACATCGGCTGGAGTGCCTGGTGGTCTTCGGGGCGGAACTGCATGGTGCCTTTCGGCGTTTCCCATTCCATGCCCTCCATCGCCTCGATCAGCGCGTCGGTGTCGTCAGCACCACCGGCCTTGCGGATCGCCTCGACCACGGCCAGCCCGGCCGACATTCCACCTGCGGTGAAGAAATCCGGCGGCGTGCCGAAGCGGTCGAGATGCTGTTCGACCAGCCAGTCGTTCACCGGGTTCTTGGGGATCTCATAGTAGTAATAGGTGGCCCCCTCCATGCCCGGCAATTCCTTGTAGGCGGTCAGCGCCGCGAGGATGTTGCCGCCGGTCGCGATCTCGATCCCGAAACGGGACGGGTCCATCGCGTTGATCTTGCCCATCGGATTGCCGCCACCGGCCCAGATGATGAACAGTTTCTTTTCGCCCTCTATATCGCCCATCGCCTGGAAAATGCGTTCGGCGGCGGCGGTGAAATCGGTGGTGTCGGTGGGCACGTATTCCTCATGCGCGACGGTGGCACCTGTGCCTTCCAGCGCTTCCTTGAACGCCGCGACGCCGTCACGCCCGAACGCATAATCCTGGGCCAGCGTGGCCACCGTGACGCCCTCGCCGCCCAGAGCGATGGCGTTCGAGATCGCGTCCTGCGACGAATTCCGGCCGGTGCGGAAGATATAGCGGTTCCAGTTCTCGCCGGTGATCGAATCCGCCACGGCAGGTTCCACAACGAGGATGCGTTCGTATTCCTCGGCCACGGGCAGCATCGCCAGCGCCACACCCGACGACACCGGCCCGATCGCGATCTGCGCATCGTCGTCGCCATATGCCTCGGCCAGCAGCGCCTTGCCGATATCCGGTTTCAGCTGGGTATCCTTCTCGATCACGACGATTGGTTCGCCGTCGATCTCCATCGTGCCCTCGGTCGCATATTCGAGCCCCAGCATCAGCCCGACATGCGATTGCTTGGCATAGGCTTCGAGCGCGCCGGTCTTGCCATAGACATGCGCGATCCTGATCTCCGCGAACAGCGGGGTCGCCAGCAGCGACGCCGTCAGCGCGACGGACAATGTGCGTTTCATCAGAGTGATCCTCCCGGTTTACCTCTCCCTCAAACATGAAACATGAACCATTATTCATGTCAAGTCAGACAATCACGCCCGAATGCGCGTAACCGACGTAGAGACAGAACGGAAAGACGGTGCCGGTCGCCCGATCAGGCAGACCCGTCGT
>CAYGNB010000066.1:9848-11827 GCA_964351135.1 uncultured Rhodobacterales bacterium
TCCAGATAGCTTTGCCAGAGGTCGAGAATCACCTCGTCGTCGGGATGTTCCGGCGCGGCCCAGAGCTGCCCCGCCCTGAACCGCACTGAATAAAGCGGCTCAGGCGCTTCACCCAACCCATGCGCGTTGCTGTCGGGCAGCACATGATTGCCGTGGCAGCGTAACACATATCCCAGTGCCCCCGCCGCGTAGGACGGCAGGCGCGTATGTCCGCCATCGACCAGCCGGTTCGCCGACGGGCGCAGCGCGCGCACTGCCTGCCCCGGCTCGAACCGTCGCCCCGGCCCCGTGGCCCGGTCCACCGGACCGCCGCGGGCGAGCGTAGCCGCCACATTCTCAGCCGCAAGCCTGCGCCCGGCCAGCGGATGCACACCGGCATTCCCGTCACCGGCCAAGTCGCTCAGGCTCAACACGCCCTTGGCCACCAACAGGTCGGCCAACGCCGCGAGCCATTTCTCGTAATAGGAAAACCGCGTGTAATCCTTGGGCGACAGGCATTCGCGGGCATGGCGCGACTCGTCGAGGGTCCAGCGCCCCAGCGCCCCTGCCGCCAACGTCACCGCCAGCGCACGGGCGTGCCATTCCGTTGCAAACACCGGAGTATCGTCGGGATCGGGGCGCACCGGGCCATCCCCGAACCGGCCACCCATGTCGTGCACCCGGGTCACGACGGCACCCTCGGCAACCCGGTGCCGATCATCGAATCCCGCGTGACCAGCTCGGCCAGCGCTGCTTCGTCCCAACCTTCGGTACCTTCGGGGCGCATGGGCAGAACGAGATAACGAACCTCAGCGGTACTGTCCCAGACCCGAACAGCGGTGTCCCCGGGCAGGGTTACACCGAAATCGGCCAGAACCTTGCGCGGCTCACGCACCGCGCGCGCACGGTAAGCATCGGACTTGTACCACGCCGGCGGAATACCCAGCAGCGGCCACGGGTAGCAGGAACACAGGGTGCAGACGACCATGTTATGGGTCGATGGCGTGTTTTCCACCACCACCATGTGTTCGCCCTGACGCCCGAAAAATCCCAGATCCGCCACCACAGCGGTGGCATCCTCGTGCAGCGCCGCGCGAAACCCCTCGTCGGCCCAGGCGCGGGCTACCACCTGCGCACCGTTGCGCGGCCCGATCCGGTTTTCATAAGTGTCGATGATCCGGTCCAGCGCCACGGGGTCGATCAGCCCCTTATCCGCCAGAATTGTCTCGAGCGCCTTGACCCGCAGCGCCGGCTCGGGTGGGAGCAGCGCGTGTGGATGGTCGTGGTCCGAATGGTCGTGCGGCATGAGGTCAGTTTGCGCCCCGGCGCGGTCGCTTGTCCAGACCGCGTTTCGTCCCTTGCCCCGCTGTTCGGTTTTGCATACATAGCGCCCGTTGAAGCCAACCGCCGCGGGTCATCATGGAAAACGTCGTTCTCATCATCCACCTTCTGCTGGCCCTGGGCCTGATCGCCGTTGTGCTGATGCAGCGGTCCGAAGGCGGTGGCCTCGGCATGGGCGGCGGCGGCGGCGGCGTGATGTCGGGCCGTGCTGCAGCGACCGCGCTGGGCAAGGTGACCTGGGGACTGGCGATTGCCTTCATCATCACCTCGCTGACGCTCACCATTCTGGCGGCGCAGAATGCGCGTGGAACCTCGGTGGTGGACCGTCTGGGCACACCGTCGGCCCCGGCCGAGGAAACCGAAAGCGCACCGGCGCTGCCGGCAGGCGATGACCTGTTGCCGCCGGCTCAGGGCGACAACGCACCACTCGCCCCACGCGCCGACTGACCATCAACACCTTGAAGAAGGGCTGATAGCCGCAACAGCATCTTGCGGTTGTCTTGCGCCGCGCGCGCGAATCCCATAAGAGTGGAGTCCCGTGATGCTGCGGTTTTTTGACGAACCGCCGGACACCAGAATCGCTGAATTCTCACGGGGGCAGCCGACAAAATGGCGCGATATGTATTCATCACCGGCGGGGTCGTTTCATCGTTGGGCAA
>CAYGNB010000067.1:0-11825 GCA_964351135.1 uncultured Rhodobacterales bacterium
AACTGGATCACCGCGGACGGATCGCCGGGGCCGTCGGGCGCTGGCGGCTTTGCCGCCGAATCCGGGCGCTACCATCTCTATGTCAGCCTTGCCTGCCCCTGGGCGCATCGCACGCTGATCTTCCGCGAACTCAAGGGGCTGACGGATCATGTCTCGGTCTCGGTGGTGCATCCCGACATGCTCGATAACGGCTGGACCTTCGGGACCGGTTTCGACGGCGCAACCGGCGACGGGCTGCACGGGCACCGGTTCCTGCATCAGGTCTATACCACGGCCGATCCTGCCTATTCGGGTCGCGTCACCGTGCCGACCCTGTGGGACAAGACCTGCGGAACCATCGTGTCCAACGAAAGCGCCGAGATCGTCCGCATGTTCAATTCGGCCTTCGACGATATCACCGGCAACCGTCAGGATTACTACCCTGCCCCGCTGCGCGACGAAATCGACGCGGTGAACGCGCGCATTTACGACACCCTCAACAACGGTGTCTACAAATGCGGCTTTGCCACCACGCAGGACGCCTATGACGCCGCGATCGAACCGCTCTTCGACACGCTGGGCTGGCTCGACGACCGGCTGGCGGCGAACCGCTATCTGATGGGCAACACCCTGACCGAAGCGGACTGGCGGTTGTTCACCACCCTGATCCGCTTCGACCCGGTCTATCACAGCCACTTCAAATGCAGCCGCCGCCGGCTGATCGACCACCCGTCGCTCTGGGCCTATACGCGCGAGCTGTTCCAGTGGCCGGGCGTGGCCGGTACGGTAGATCTCGACCATATCCGGCGCCACTATTTCTACAGTCACGACAGCATCAACCCGCACCGGATCGTACCGGTGCGGCCGGATATCGACCTGTGGGAACCGCACGGGCGCGGTTGAGCCGGGCTTGCCCTAGCGCGGGGCGGCGTAGTGTTCGACCATCGCCGCGAGATCTTCGGGCGGAGCCTCGCTCTGGACATAGGCGCAGGCATTGGGGCTGTGCGCAAAGATCGAGCCATCCGAGAAGAAGCTGGTATTGGTGACGAAGATCACGCGCGCGTCCGGGCGGCGATAGCTGGCGAAATCCGCAACCGCGAGCGCGCTGCCATCCTCCAGCACCAGATCCAGCACAATGATTTCGAAATCCGCACTGTAAAGCGCCATGATGGCGCTTTCCTGACTGTGAACCAGGGTGACTTGCGCCCCCTGGCGTTCAAGGTGCCGCTGCCAGAGCCTGCCAAGCTCCGGCCTGCTTTCAACAATTAACACATTCATCTTTAAACCTGAGGCACGGGTTAAGTTTACAGCTGTGCCCCTTCCCTGAATCCGGTGATCTGCCCAATCCTTTAACAAAAGGTTAAGGAATCGGAGCGCGGGTTCGGGGCCGGGTCACACCTTGTTTATCCGGCGAATTTCCGCTTGATGCAAAAGCAGGTTTTCGCCGATTTGACATAAATTCACCGATGCACAGCCCAACATCCGCCTCGCCCCCGATACCCTGTCCGCCTGCCCGGCATCGCTCCGGAGCGGCCTCATGACCCACGCCGTGCTGCTGGTTGCCGCGCTGATACTGGACGCGCTGGCCGGGGAACCGCAATGGCTCTGGTCGCGATTGCCGCATCCGGCAGTGCTGATGGGCCGTGCTGTTGGCGCGCTGGACCGGGCGCTCAATCGCGGACCTCACAGGCGACTAAAAGGCGCGCTTGCGCTGATCCTGCTGGCCGGAGGTGCGTGCCTGCTGGGCACCGGGTTGCAACTGGCCGGACCTCTCATCGAAATCGTGATCGCGGCGGTTCTGCTGGCGCAGAAATCGCTGGTGCAGCATGTGCAGGCCGTTGCAGATGCGCTGCGGCAATCGCTGTCCGATGCCCGCCGCGCGGTGTCGATGATCGTCAGCCGCGACTGCCGCGACATGGACACGCCGCGCATCGCCCGCGCAGCAATAGAAAGCGCGGCGGAAAACCTGTCGGACGGGGTGATCGCGCCGGCTTTCTGGTTCCTGATCGCTGGCCTGCCGGGCCTGCTGGTTTACAAGGTCGTCAACACCGCCGACAGCATGATCGGCTATCGCAATGCCCGCTATGGCGATTTCGGCTGGGCGTCGGCCCGCACCGACGACCTGCTGAACCTGCTGCCGGCGCGATTGACCGGTCTGATGATCGCCACGCTGTCAGGCGGCTTGCGGCACTGGAGCCGTATCGTGACGGACGCCCGCGCGCACCGGTCGCCCAATGCCGGATGGCCCGAGGCCGCGATGGCGCGGGCGCTGGACGTCGCGCTGGCCGGGCCGCGCAGCTATGACGGGCAGATGCGCGACCTGGCCTGGGTCAACGGAACAGCCCGGCGCGAGATCGGCGCGGACGACATCGACGCGGCGGTGAGGGTCCTGTGGCGGGTCTGGGCGCTGACGCTGGCGTTTGTGTTGGTTCTGACCATCGCGACGGCCGCCGCCTGAGCGCCGATCACGCGACCAGTGTTTCCGCCTTTTTCAGATCGACCGAAACCAACTGGCTGACGCCCTTTTCGGCCATGGTCACCCCGAACAGCCTGTCCATCCGCGCCATTGTCACCGCGTGGTGGGTGATGATCAGGAACCGGGTTTCGGTCTGCCGGCACATCTCGTCCAGCAGGTCGCAAAACCGGGTCACGTTGGCGTCGTCCAGCGGTGCGTCCACCTCGTCCAGCACGCAGATCGGCGCCGGATTGGCCTGGAACACCGCAAAGATCAGCGCCATCGCGGTCAGCGTCTGTTCGCCCCCCGACAGCAGCGACAGGGTGGCCAGCTTCTTGCCCGGCGGCTGGCACATGATCTCCAGCCCCGCTTCGAGCGGGTCGTCGCTCTCGACCATCACCAGATTCGCTTCGCCGCCGCCGAACAGATGCTTGAACAGCTGCGAGAAATTGCTGTTGACCTGTTCGAACGCCGTCAGCAGCCGTTCCCGCCCCTCGCGGTTCAGGCTGGCGATGCCGCTGCGCAGGGTGCGGATTGCCTCTTCCAGATCGGCCTTTTCGGTGGCGAGCATGTCATGCTCGGCCTGTACCTCGCTGGCGTCTTCCTCGGCGCGCAGGTTGACCGCGCCCAGCGCGTCGCGCTGGCGTTTATGGCGATTCACCTCGGCCTCGAGCGTGTCGGCGTCGGGCATCGAACCCGCGTCGGTGTCGAGGCTGTTGAGCAACTGGTTGGGGGTCGCCTGATGTTCCTCGGCGATACGTTCGGAAGCCGCCTCGACGGTTTCGCGCGCAGCCTCGGCGCGGGCCTCGGCATGGGCGCGCGCCTCGCGGGCCTCGGACGCCGCGCGCTCGGCGTCACGTTCGGCCACCACCGCCGCGCGCTGCGCGGCCTCGGCGGCGGCCAGCTTGTCGGCGGCATCCACCTTGCGCGCCTCGGCCCGGCCCGTCTCGTGGCCCAATGCCTCGCGCTGCGCCGCCAGTTCCTCGGGCGCGGCACGCGCGCCTTCCAGCTCCGCCTCCGAGGCCGCCTTGCGGTCGGCCAGTTCCCCGATGCGTTTTTCCGCAGTTTCCAGACGGTGGCGCCAGCCGCTGATCTCCTTGGTGACCTGTTGCGCCCGGCGGGTGCGATTTTCACCCTCGCGGCGGATCTCGTCATGGGCAGACCGGCGCGTCAGCATCGTGATCCGCGCGGCCTCGACCGTCTGCTTGATGTCCTCGACGCGGGCGCGAGCCTGATCGAGATCGCCCAGCCCCTCCAGCGCGGCCTCGGCTTCGCGCAGACGCGCGCGCGCCGCCATCGCCTCGTCCTTGTGCCGCGTCACGGCAAGGCCCAGCGTTTC
The DNA here is from genome assembly GCA_964351135.1 of uncultured Rhodobacterales bacterium. Classification (GTDB taxonomy): domain Bacteria; phylum Pseudomonadota; class Alphaproteobacteria; order Rhodobacterales; family Rhodobacteraceae; genus Pukyongiella. The sequence goes on from CAYGNB010000067.1 coordinate 3,774, forward strand.
CAGCTTGCCTTCGGCCAGATTGCGGTCGGCCTCGGCCCTGCTCAGCGCGCGGGCGGCATCGGCGGCGGCGCGGTCCGCGTTGCGCCGCGCCTCGCGGGCCGCACGATCGGCCTCGGTGCAATCCGCAAGCTGGCGGCTCAACAGATCATGCGCGGCACGAGCCCCGTCGGCACGGGCACTGACCGCTTCGAACTCCTGTTTCAGCGCTTCCAGCCGGTTCAGCTGTTCCAGCCGCAGCGCGGCCGCGCTCGGCGCATCCTCGGCCCAGGCGCGGAACCCGTCCCAGCGCCACAGATCGCCCTCGCGCGTGACCAGACGCTGGCCGGGCTTCAACAGCGGTTGCAGGCGCGGACCATCGTGCGACCGGATCACCCCGATCTGCGTGATGCGCCGGGTCAGCCGATCCGGGCCGGCCACATGCAGCGCCAGCGGTTCGACCCCGTCGGGCAGCGCCTGATGCTGGTCATAGCCCGTCATCTGCACCCAGCCCGACGGCCCGTCCGTTTCCACCACCGGAGCGCGCAGATCGTCGGCCAGCGCGGCCCCCAGCGCCTTTTCATAGCCCGGCGCCACCTTCATCAGGTCGAGCACCTGACCGCCTTCGGCGGTATCGCGGGCGACCAGCTTGGCCAGCGCCGTCACCTCGGCCCGCAGCGCCCCGGCCTCGCCCTCGGCCTCGGACCGCTGGGCGCGAGCCTCGGCTTCGCGCGATTGCGCCTCGGCCCGGGCCTCGTCGGCAGCGGCCAGATCAGCCTCGGCCTTGCCTGCCGCCTCGGTCGCCTCTGCCTCGGCCCGTTGCGCGGCCTCCTGCGCGGCGGCGGCCGTCTCCAACGCCGTGCGGGCCTCGTCCATGGCGAACCGGGCCTTGTCGGCCTCGGCCTCGGACCGGTCCAGCGTCTTGCGGTTATCCTCGACCAGGCGCTGCGCCGACTGGTGCCGGGCCGCCAGCCGCGCCACGTCCTCGGTTTCCTGCGACAGCGTTTCTTCGCGGTCCTGCAGAACGGCGGCGGCGTCGTGGGCCTCGGTCGCAGCCTGGGCAAGCCGGTCATCGTGACCCTCACCGGCCTTGGCCAGTTCGCGCGCTTCCCAGTCCAGACGTTCAATGGTTTCGCCCGCATCCCGGTTCAGCCCGGTTTCACGCTCGATGTCGCGACCCAACTGGTCGATACGTGCCTCAAGCGTCTCGATCGTCTCTCGGGCGTGGGTTTCCTCGTCGGTCAGCCGGTCGCGCTGCACCTGCAGACGCTGCAACACCGCCGCGGCGATGGTTTCCTCTTCCCGCAGCGGGGGCACCGCCTCGTCGGCCTCGGCCCGCGCCCTGGCTGCTTGCCGCGCCGCGGTTTCAGCGTGCGCGGCCGCGGTCACCCTGTCGCGCAACGCCTCGTCGGCGCGGGCCCGCGCCTCATCCGCCTCGGCCCAGCGGCGGTAGAGCAACATACCCTCGGCCTGGCGCAGCGCCTCGCCGATGGCGCGATAGCGCGCCGCCTGCCGGGCCTGCCGCGCCAGTTGCGACAACTGCGCCGCCAACTGTTCGATCACGTCATCAACGCGGGTCAGGTTGGTTTCGGCAGCCTTCAGCTTCAACTCGGCCTCGTGCCGGCGCTGGTAAAGCCCGGAGATACCCGCCGCTTCCTCGAGAATCCGCCGCCGCGCCTTGGGTTTGGCGTTGATCAGTTCCGAGATTTGCCCCTGCCGCACAAGCGCCGGCGAATGCGCCCCGGTCGAGGCATCGGCAAAGAGCATCTGGACGTCGCGCGCACGCACGTCCTTGGCGTTGGCCTTGTATGCGCTGCCCACGTCGCGGGTGATGCGGCGCACGATCTCCAGCAGGTCATTGTCGTTGAACCCCGCCGGGGCCAGCCGTTCGGAATTGTCGATATGCAGCGATACCTCGGCGAAATTACGGGCGGGCCGCGTCGCCGCCCCGGCAAAGATCACGTCCTCCATGCCGCCGCCGCGCATCGCGGTGGGGCGGTTTTCGCCCATCACCCAGCGCAGCGCCTCGAGCAGGTTGGACTTGCCGCACCCGTTCGGCCCCACCACCCCGGTCAGACCATCGGCGATGATCAGTTCCGTGGGATCGACAAAGCTCTTGAACCCGGTCAGCCTGAGTTTGGTGAAGCGCAATCGCTGCCTCATTTCTTTTCTGCTCGGACCGAGTGTGCCGCCTCGCCCCACCCCGAGTCAACGGCGTTGCCGCTGCATCTGGTGAGGATAGCCGAGTTTTCCACAAGATATCGGCGCAGGTCGCAAGGATAGTGGGGCCTTGGTGTGCGGCTGCACAACCGGTTCGGCCCCAAACACTCCTGCGTCACGCGAATCCGTCATGAAGCCAAAGGTTCAATAGGCGTCGCAGTCAAACTCCGAATAGTCCCAGCTATCGGCGCTCCTGACCCAGGAATTCAGTTCCAGGCAGGAATAGGACACAGCCCCCGGCAACGGCGGTACCGCCGCGCCATCGCCGCAATCGAGGCGCCCCAGGATCACCGCCTGATCGCCCCCCAGCTGCACCACCTCGCAACCGCTGGCCTGAGCGATGACAAAGGCCGCACGAACCCGGATCTCGCCCATACGCGGGGCGTATTGCGGGTTCACCCGCACCGCTTCGGCCAGTCCACGCGCAATCCGCACGTCGAATATGGACCCGGCCACGTCGAGCCGCGTGACCGGCGCATCGGCAAAATACCGGCCCGGCGCGGAACAGGCGCAGATCAGAATCGACAGGATGAGCGAACCACGCCACATGGCCCGACCCTGAATCCCAGATCGTTAGCATCGCGTTAACACGCCGCCGGTTGCAGCCCCCGGTATGTGGTCATATCATTTGACCAATTTCCGCCACACGCCCCGGGACGCCGATGCCTTTCCAGAAGATCCAGCCCGAAAAGCTGTCCTCCGCCGTGATCCGGCAGATCGAACTGCTGATCCTGCGTGGCATCCTGCGCCCCGGCGAACGGCTGCCACCCGAACGCGATCTGGCCGAACGGCTGGGCGTGTCCCGCCCGTCGCTGCGCGAGGCGCTGGCCGAACTACAGGATCAGGGGCTATTGACCAGCCGGGCCGGCGCCGGCGTCTACGTGGCCGATGTGCTGGGTTCGGCCTTTTCCCCCGCGCTGATCCGGCTCTTTGGCACCCATGACGAAGCGGTATTCGACTATCTGTCCTTCCGCCGCGATCTCGAAGCACTGGCCGCCGAACGCGCGGCCCGGCTCGGCTCGGACAGCGATCTGGCGGTGATCGGGGCAATCATGGACAAGATGGTGGCTGCGCAGGCCGATGGTTCGGAAGAAGAGCAGGCGCGCCTCGACGCGCAATTCCATTCGGCAATCATCGAGGCAGGCCACAACGTGGTGATGCTGCACATGATGCGGTCGATGTTCGACCTGTTGCGCCAGGGCGTCTTCTACAACCGGTCCGCCATGTTTCACCAGCCGGCGGCCCGCGACGCCTTGCTGGCGCAACACCAGGCCATCAACACCGCCCTGCAGGCCCGCGCCCCCGACGCCGCCCGTGCGGCGGTCGAGGCGCATCTGGATTTCGTCGCCGCCGCCCTGCACGATCAGCGCAGCGCCGAACGCAACGAAGCCATCGCACGCCAGCGGCTGGAACAGGAAACCGGTCAACGCCGGGACTGAACCGGCAGAGGCGACACGGCCGCCCACCGGGCCGATCTGCCTTGCCCCGGAAACGAAAAACCCGGCCGCGAGGGCCGGGTTTCGGAGGGGCGGGGTCAGCCCCGCCACATCGAAGCCACGTCAGTGAAGCTTGGCTTCCACATCCTTGATCGACTCTTCGATCAGGCGGTTGCTGTCGTCGGCGGTCATCTGCCCGGCGATCACTTCGCGCGCGGTGGCCACGGCAATGCTGATCGCCTGATCGCGCACGTCCTTGACCGCGGCGGCTTCGGCCGATGCAATCTGGTCTTCGGCCGCATGCAGCCGACGCGCGATCGAAGCTTCCAGGTCTTTCTTGGCCTGATCGGCCGCGATGGAGGCCTCTTCACGGGCGGTCGCGACGATCCGGTCGGCCTGCGCCTGCACTTCCTTCTGCTTGCGCTCGTAGGAAGCCAGCAGGCTTTGCGCCTCTTCGCGCAGGGTGCGGGCTTCGTCCAGCTCGGACTGGATTCCTTCGGCGCGCTTGTCGAGCATTCCGCCCAGCAGCGACGGCACCTTGAAATAGAGCAACACGCCGACAAAGAGCAGGAATGCCAGCAGAACGACAAAGTTGGTGTTGGCCAGCGAGACGAACGGCCCGCTTGCGGCCAGCGCCGGACCGGCAGCCAGCAGCGACGGGGTCAGGACAAGGGCAAGTTTGCGCATCGGTCTTATCCTTTCATCCGCGTGTTGACAGCAGCCGCAATGGCGTCGGCATCGGCCTTGCCGCCCAGCGCCGAAACCAGCGCGCCAGCGGTATCGCCCGCCACGGAACGCACGCTTTCGATGGCGCCAGCGCGAATTTCGGCGATTGCCTTTTCCGACTCAGCCGATTTCGCGGCGATCTCGGCATCGGCCTTGGCAATGGCGTCGTCCAGATCGGCCTGGATCTCGGCGCGCGCGTCGGCAACGATGCGGGCCGCTTCGACGCGGGCATCGGCCAGCGCCTTTTCATAGGCCTTTTCCGCCTCGGCCGCCTTGGCCTTGAGATCCTCGGCGGTGGCGATGTCATTGGTGATGGTGCCCTGGCGGTCGGCGAGAATGCCGGCAATGCGCGGCAGTGCGACACGCGACAGGATCAGGTAGATCACGACCAGCGTGACCACGAGCCAGAAGATCTGGTTCGGAAAGCTCGAGAAATCGAGCTGCGGCATGCCCGGCGCCGCGTCGGCAGCGGCGTGGGCGTCCACGCCGATGGCATCGGCCAGGCCTTCGCCGGTGGCGTTGTGCGATTCGTTTGCCATCTCGGTCCTCCGGGTATCTGTTGCCTACACCGGGCGGCACGCGTCGATCGCGCCCCGCCCGGCCGTAAGGATGAAGGTCCGTCTTGTCTTAGACGGCGAACATCAGCAGCAGCGCCACGAGGAACGAGAAGATCCCCAGGGCTTCGGAGAACGCGATACCGATGAACATGGTCGCGGTCTGGCCGCCGGCTGCCGACGGGTTGCGCAGGGCGCCGGACAGGAAGTTACCCACAACGTGGCCCACACCGACCGCAGCACCGCCCATGCCCGTACAGGCCAGACCCGCGCCGATGTAAGCACCCATTTGTACGATATCGCCTTCCATGATTTCTCTCCTTACGATGGAATGGTTCGATTTTCGGGACGCGCCGTTCCGGCGCGCCGTGACTGTGTTTGACCGCCCCTAGTGGTGCGGATGCAGGGCATCCTTCAGGTAGACGCAGGTCAGGATCGCGAAGACATAGGCCTGGATGAACGACACCAGCGTTTCCAGAGCGTAGATCGCGGTGATCGCGGCAATCGACAGCGGCGCAATCGCGGTGACGGCGGCAAAGGCCGCGAACACCTTGATCACCGCGTGACCGGCCATCATGTTGCCGGCAAGACGAATGGAGTGGCTGACCGGGCGGACGAAATAGGAAATGATCTCGATCACAGCCAGGATCGGCCGCAACGGCAGCGGGGCCGAGCTGATCCAGAACAGCTTCAGGAAGCTGAAACCGTGCAGCACGAAACCGAGGATCGTCACCGCCAGGAATACCGCCACGGCCATCACCGCAGTCACGGCGATATGGCTGGTGGTGGTAAAGGACATCGGGATCAGGCCCAGGAAGTTGGCGCAGACGATGAACATGAACAGCGTCATGATATAGGGGAAGTACTTCACCCCGTCCTTGCCGGCCACATCCTCGACCATCTTGTAGACAAAGCCATAGGCCAGTTCGGCGATCGACTGGCCGCGCGACGGTACGATGGCCCGCTTCGAGGTCGCCAGCACCAGCAGCACGAGGATTGCCAGAACCGCGATGCCCATCCACAGGGTCACGTTGGTGGGCGTGTACCAGGCAATGGTGTCGCCACCGAACAGCGGCTTCACGATAAACTGGTCCATCGGGTGGAAGACCAGCCCGCCCTCTTCTGCAGCGTGTTCTGCCGCTTGCGCTTCGCTCGCCACTGTCAGCCCCTCTCGTTTCCGTCTCCGGCGTCGCCGGATTGCCCCGGCCCCGCCTGTTTCTCTGCCTCGATCTCTCGCGCGCTGCGCAGCATCGTCTTGATGCCAGCGGCGAGGCCGAACAATGTGAACAGCACCAGGAATATCGGGAGTGTCCCGAACAGGCTGTCCAGCCCGTACCCGATGCCAAAGCCGATCCCCAGACCGACCACAAGCTCGATCACCATCCGCCAGGCCAGGTGCGCCTGGGAATAATGCTCGTCGGTGTGGGATTTCGCATCGTCGCCCTTGCGAAGCCCGGCGAGCCGCTCCTCAAGCTGCGCCATGCGCTGCTTTCGGTCCTCGTCGCTCACCTGCGGATCCCTCACGCTTCTTCGGGGATGGTGCTAGTGGCAGAGGGGGCAAGAGTCAATGGCAGCAAAATGGATCAGGAGTACGCCGTATCATGTTTATTTATAACAATAATAATTGACGTCTTGATAGCCCGACATCCTGCAACACCTTCACACCATATTCAACCGAATGGTTGACGATCCGCCCCGGCGCCTTCTACACAAACGGCCGAACGGATTGCGGCCACAATGTCCTGGACACCAGATCCGCACCGCATGACGGCCGCAGCCGCCCCAAACCGACCGAAGCAGCCAGCCGGGCCATTGCATGATTACCCCTCTCGACACCGTGTTCTCTGCCCTGTCCGACCCGACGCGGCGCGAGATCCTCGCGATGCTGCTCGAGGACGACATGGCGGTCACCGATGTGGCGGCGCCGTTCGAAATGAGCCTCGCGGCCATTTCCAAGCACCTGACCATTCTGGCCGCCGCCGGGCTGATCAGCCAGGAAAAGCGCGGCCGGGTGAAATGGTGCAAGCTGGAACCGGACGCGCTGCGCGAGGCCAGCGTCTGGATGCAGGGGTTCGGCCAGTTCGAACCCGTCAACCTCGATGCGTTCGAACGGTTCCTGGCAGTCGAATTGAACGTCGACAACGAACCGCAACCGGAAGACTGACTGTCGACATCGCCGTTTGCGCGAGATCGGGAATATCCCGCCCGAACCTGCTCCGTTGAGGCAAGCGTGGCCATCATGGTAACATATCACCGTGTATTCTTGCTCTTGGTCGATTTGGAAAGTGAGGCAGTTGATGAAAACGGTTCTGAAAGTCACACTCGCGGCACTGGCCGGCATTTCGCCTCTTGGTGCCTGGGCCGAGCAATACGCGATCGAGCGGTCGCTGCAGATCACGTCGTCACCGGACACGGCCTGGAACCTCATCGGTGATTTCTGCGACATCGACGATTGGCATCCGGCGGTCAGCACCTGCGAACTCAAGGTCATTGACGGCGCGTTGCACCGCATCCTTGTCATGACCGACGGCGCAAAACTGGTTGAAAAGCGCATCGCATCCGAGCCGGGTCATTCCTATACCTACAGGATCGTCAGTTCGCCGCTTCCGGTCGAGAAATATACCGCAACGCTATCGATCACGCGGGGAGACAGTTCGACGATCACCTGGTCGGGCCGGTTTTCCTCGGATGATCCGCAGTCGGAATCCCTGATTGCCGAGGTCTACGAAACGGGGCTGTCGGCGATCCAGGATCAGCTTCCGCAATAGCTGCGTAGCACCCTTCAGGCATAATCGATCCGCCGCATCGTCGTTGCGCGGCGGGTGCGGAAAATCGCCAATGCCGAAACAGATTTCCTCGTCCGGGGTCGATGACCGCCCCAGGATCGCGTTGCGACGGGGATGCTACCCGAACTTGCCGATCACCCATTGGTGTTGATCGCAAAGCTGCGGTCCGAGCGGTTTCAGAACAGCGGGCAGACGCGCGATGATCCGCTCCACCAGCGCGTCCAGCATGGCCCAGTCATGCAATTTCCCTCCTGGTGGCGCCCCGGCTCTCGTCGCGCAGCAGCATCGTCAGCGCCACAACCGTCAGCGCGATCCCGACCAGCACCAGCCCGCGCGGGGCGCCGTTGCCCAGCG
>CAYGNB010000068.1:0-11809 GCA_964351135.1 uncultured Rhodobacterales bacterium
ACCACGCGGAAATTGTTGAACGCCGACTGGCCCCATTTCAGGAACTGGTAGCGTTCCATGTTACGTTCGTATTCGCGATCCACGTTCATCTGGAAGGCACGCGGGTTGCCGAATTCGTCGATCATCACCGAGTGGTCGATGACCAGGTCGACAGGGTTCAGCGGGTTGATCTTCTGCGGGTCGCCGCCCAGTGCCTTGATGCCGTCGCGCATCGCCGCCAGGTCGACCACCGCTGGCACGCCGGTAAAGTCCTGCATCAGCACGCGGGCAGGGCGATAGGCGATTTCGCGGGGGTTCTTGCCGCCATTGGCGCCCCATTCGGCAAAGGCCCGGATATCGTCGACGGTGACGGTCTTGCCGTCTTCGAAACGCAGCATGTTCTCCAGCACCACCTTGAGCGCGGCGGGCAGGTTGGAGAAATCGCCCAAACCGGCGGCTTCCGCGGCGGGGATCGAGTAATAGGCGACCGTGGCGCCACCCGCTTCGAGGGTGCGGCGGGTCTTGGATGTGTCCTGTCCGACGGTGATGGGCATGGCTTGGCTCCGTTGCATGGGTGAAAACGGGAATTCGCTGGGCGCTATCTGCATCAGGCGGGCGCGCCGTTCAATAGTTATCCGGCCCGATGCGACGTTTTTGTATACCATTGCACACAAAAACGCCGTGTGGAGCATTGCATTGCTGTCACAATCAGGTGCGGTTTGGCCTTGGTGGGATCAAGAAACCTTGATTCGCGCGCGTCGATGCATGTCGGTAGACAGATCGGAAACGCCATTGGGGGTGCGTGGTCGAAATGCGAATTCTGATAACGATAGTCCTGTCCTGTCTGGTTGCAGCGGTGCAGACGTCACCGGCGCGGGCCGGGGACATGCCGGTTGTGGTCGAACTGTTCACCTCGCAGGGGTGTTCGTCCTGTCCGCCCGCCGATGCGTTGCTACGGGATCTGACAACGCGCGACGACGTATTGCCGCTGGCGCTGCATGTGGATTATTGGGACTATATCGGCTGGAAGGACCACTTTGCCCAGCCCGAGTTCACGGCGCGCCAGAAACGCTATGCCGCCTTCGCGGGGCGCAAGATGATCTACACCCCGCAGATGGTGGTGGCCGGGCGCGACGATGTCGTCGGTGTCGATGCGGCGAAACTGGCCGAGCTGATCGCGGCCTACCGCTCCAGAACACCGGTGATGACGATCCGGGCCACACGTTCGGGCGAGGCGCTGACCGTGCGGGTCAAGCCGGTTCAGGCAGCTGACACCGGCGGGCCGGTGCTGGTGCAACTGGTGCGTTTTGCGCCGCTGCGCGAAGTCGAGATTTCGTCCGGTGAAAACGCGGGCAAGACGATTGCCTACGCCAATGTTGTCGAGGATCTGTCGGTACTGGGGGACTGGGACGGAACAGCCCCGGCTGAGTTCACCGCCAGGCTCGATGGCGACAGTGCCTCTGCGGTGCTGATCCAGCGACCGGGGCCGGGGGCAATTCTGGCGGCAGCGCGGGTCAGGTAGACCGGGCCGGGTCAGTCGTCGGGTGCTTGCGACTGCAATCCCAGCCCACCCCAGGGCTTCCAGCGGCGGTGAATCCAGAACCATTGATCCATATGGGCCCGTACGAGCTCTTCGAGCCCGTCATTGATGGTCTGGGTCATGGTCTCCGGGTCCGAATGTGGGATCGGATCCTGAATCACGATCTCGAAATCCAGCCCGTTATCCTGACGTACCGCATAAACGGGCAGCAGCATGGCATCGTATTTCAGCGCCAGTTCCGCAGGCACGATGCTGGTCACCGCAGGTTGCCCGAAGAACGTCAGCTCGCGCCCGCCATGGGCGTGCAGGTCGCCGACGATGGCAATGATCCCGCCCGATTTCAGGTGGCGCACCATTTGCGACATGCCGCGCCGGCCCTGTTCGAACATCGGGGTGCCCACCGCTTCGAGTTTGCGCACGTAATGTTCGTTGAAATACGGGTTGGCCATCCGCCGATAGAGCGCGCCCATGTCGAACCCGCGCGCAATCAGGTTGGCGCGCGCGGCATCATAGTTCCCGAAATGGCCGGTCATCAGGATCACCGGCTTGTTCGCGGCGCGGGCCGCTTCCAGCGCGGCGAGGCCCGGCCCGGAAACCGGCGCGGCGCGGGCGCGTTCTATGAACGGTCGGCCCGCATAAAGTTCGATGATCGAGCGTCCGGCATTGTTCGGGACCGCCCGGCACAGCCGTTCGATCTCGTCGCCGGTCAGATCGGGGCGGACCAGCGCCAGATTGTTGCGCACGCGCTTGTCGAACCCGGCAAGCGGGGCCAGCACGCGGGCGGTAAATCCACCCATCATCGGCACGCGATAACGATAGGGAACCAACCCGACCAGCCCGATCAGGCCGCGCAGGAACAGGTTTGACAGGTAATACCCGATACGGGTGGACCGGGGCAGGGCTGCGGGATCGGCGGGCATGTGTGCGCGTGTCAGTTCCTGCTCGTCTCTCGGTACCAGACATACAGACCCCCGGCGGCGATCACAAGCGCGCCGAGGATGGTCCAGCCGTCCGGAAACTCGCCAAAGAACAGGGCGCCCCACAGTGCGGCAAATACGAGCCCGCAATAGGAGTAGGGGGCGAGCATCGCCGCCTCGCCCATCGAAAAGGCCCGGATCATCGCCAATTGCCCGGCCACGCCCGCGCCGACAATCGTGAGGATCGGCAGAATGGCCGAGGCGTCCGGGGTCTGCCAGTAAAAGGGCAGGGCCAGCGTCAGGACGATGGTGCCGACAAGGCCGGTGTAGAACAGCGATGTCCAGGCGTCCTCGTCAGCGCCGACCCGGCGGGTCAGCAGCGAATAGGCCGCATAGCAGGCGGCGGCGCAGAGCGGCAGCAGCGCGGCGGGCGAAAACACATCGCTGCCCGGGCGCAGCACGATCACCGCCCCCAGCAGGCTGATCCCGACGCCGACGATGCGGCGCGGACCCAGGGCTTCGCCCAGAAACAGCGCTGCCCCGACGGTGATCAGCACCGGGTTCACCGACATCAGCGCGGCGGCATCCGAGAGCGGGATCAGGCTGAGACCGGTAAAGAAGGACACCGTGGCGCCCATCAGCAGGACCGACCGCAGCAGTTGCAGGCGCGGATAGTGGGCGCGGGCGACGATTCGCAGGCGGGGCCCGATGATCGCGAGTACCATTGCCATGTGCCCGGCGTAGCGCACCCAGATCGTGGGCACGAGGCCGATCTTCGGCGCCAGCGCCTTGGCACCGGAATCCATCAGGGTGAAACACAGGATCGCCAGGATCATCAGTCCGATGGCATGGCCGTTGCCGGCAGGGGCCTCAGCGCGCATCATTGGCGCGGCTCGGAGTAGCGGAACGGATCATGCGCCGTTGATAGGCACGGGGTTACGGGTTGTCCATCGCCGTTGGCGCGCGGGCTATCGCGCGCGCCAGGCCTGCGCGCGGGCCAGGATGCCACGCGATGCAATCAGGTGCAGAATCCGGGCAATCGCATTGGTGTAAAAGATCATCATGCCCATTGCCGCAGCCGGCGCGATATCGCCCGCATCGTCCATGTTCAGCACCGCGATGGATGCCAGCGTGGTCTTGGGCGAATAGAGGAACACCACCGCCGATACCGTCGTCATCGCGTTCACGAACAGGTAGATCGAGATGTCCAGCACGGCGGGCAGGCAGACCGGCACCGTCACGCGGGCGAACAGCTTCATCGTCGGCTGTTTCAGCGACGCGGCCACGGATTCGAATTCGCGATCCATCTGCTTGAGTGCGGTCACGGCGGTCAGATGCGATACGGTGTAGAAATGCGTGACCGTACAGATCACTAGGATCGCCATGGTGCCATAGATCGCGCTCAGCGGATTGGCCGGGTTGTTGAAGAAAAAGATATAGGCCAGTCCCAGCACCATGCCCGGAATGGCCATCGGCAGCATCGCGAACATCTGGAACAGGGCGCGCCCGGTCTGGAAGCCCTTGGTTTTTTCCACCAGGTAGGCACCGAAGAAGATCACGGCGGTACCGATCACGGCGGTCAGCAGCGCCAGACGGATTGAGTTGAAATAACTGCTCCAGCCACCGCCATCCATGCGGTCGAACTGGAAATTGTTCAGGCTCAGGCTCAGGTCATAGGGCCAGAACTTGATCAGCGCGGCGTACTGGCAGACGCCCAGCAGGCCGACGATGAACAGGCCGATGGCACAGGCATAGGCAAAGAAGATCCGGTCGATTTTCTTGTCCGGCTTGGGGGTGAACGGGACCGACCGGGCCGAGAGCAACGCGACCTGGCGGCTTTGCACCGCGCGGTCGATGGCAAAGGCGAGGATCGCCGGGATCACCAGGACCACCGAGACCACCGCGCCCATCTCGAAATTCTGCTGCCCGATCACCTGTTTGTAGATGTCCACCGCAAGCACGTTGAACTGGCCCCCGATGACCTTGGGCAGGCCGAAATCGGTGATCACCAGGTTGAACACCACGAAGGCGGCCGAGATCAGCCCGTAGCGTGCACCGGGAATGGTGACGGTCCAGAAGGTACGCCAGCGCGACGCGCGCAACGCCGTGGCTGCCTCGTAGAGCCGAGCGTCCGAGATCGCCAGTGCGGTCGAGATGATGATGAAAGCGTGGGGGAAGGTGAAGAACACCGACCCGATCACGATGCCGATCGGACCATAGATGGAGGCGCCGAACAGCAGTTCCCTGAGCATTCCCTGATTGCCGAACAGATAGACCAGCGCGATGCCGGGCAGGAGCGACGGCACCAGGATCGGCATCATTGCGATCAGCCGGAACACCCCCTTGAACCGCATGCAGGACCGGTTTAGCGCATAGGCGAACCAGAAGGCGAGCGTAACGGTGACGATGGTCGAAATCACCGCGATCACGAGCGAATTCTGAATCGAATTGAACAGCGCGGGCGTCGAGAAATAGCTGACGAAGTTGCCCAGCCCGCGGGCTTCTACCGGGCGCAGCTGCACCCTGCGGAACGTGTTGCTGTCCAGTTCCAGCCAGTTGGTCCCGTCGTGCAGCGTCGAGCCGACCAGGAACCGGCCATCGTCGGTGGCGTTGCGAATGCGGTATTTGACCGGGCTGCGAAAGCTGAAATCGGGGAAGAAGGCGGTCACGCCCAGCCGCCCGTCCGATCCGGCGATCAGGTCAGCGGGCGCATAGGCGCCGGTCGCCTCGTTCAACTCTGCGGCGTTGCGGATCGTGCCGTCGAAGATACCGGCGTCGTCGCTGACCTGAAATTCGAACGCGGCGAGATCGAAGCTGTAGGTCGAGATCGACTTTGACAGCATCGCGTAGAGTGGAAAGGCCAGGGCCACTACAAGATAGAGCGCGATGACTATCATGCCGCCGCGCATGATCAGGTCGTCGCGCCCCAGCTTGCCGCGAATGGCCGGACCGTCGGGCAGTCGGTCTGCGTCGCGTGCGAGCATCAGGCTTTCCCGTTCTCTTCGGCCACGTCGAACGCCATCAGCCGCGACGCGGGCAGTTCGACCACCATCGCCGCGCCGGTTTCGAGCTTGAGACGCCGGACCGCGTTGATCGAGAAATCGGCATAAAACCCTGACAGCGCGGGTTCACCGCTGTCCAGCCGGCAACGCCAGAAGGATCCGAGAAACTCCATCTGCGTGATGGTCACGGCAATGCAGTTCTGCGTGCCGGACGAGTGATCCGCGGGATAGGGAATGACATCTTCGGGGCGGATCACGGCGACGACGCGAGAACCTTCCGCAAAATCATGGTGTTTTCCGTTGAGGCTCAGGTCACCGATGCGCAAACCCGACCCGGTCGCTGTGGCGTCGAACCGGTTGGTTTCACCGATAAAGTTGGCGACGAATAACGTCGCTGGATGGCGATAGACCTGGGTCGGGGTCCCGATCTGTTCAATTGCGCCGCGATTCATGATCACGATCCGGTCGGCCATCGAAAGCGCTTCTTCCTGATCATGGGTCACCATCACGGTGGTGACGCCCAGTTGGCGCTGCAATTCCTTGATCTCGTGGCGCAGATGTACGCGCACCTTGGCGTCGAGCGCGGACAGGGGTTCGTCGAGCAGCAACAGGCCGGGATTGGTGGCGATGGCGCGGGCCAGCGCGATACGCTGTTGCTGGCCCCCTGACAACTGCGCGGGATATTTTGTGCTCTGATCGGACAGGCCGACGAGGTCCAGCAACTCGGCCACGCGCGCGGCGATTTCGGGCTTGGGACGACCGGTGTTTTCCAGCCCGAAGGCAATGTTCTTCTCGATGGTGAGGTTGGGAAACAGCGCGTATGACTGGAACACGATGCCGAAATCGCGTTCCGATGGCGGCAGGTTCGACACGTCCCGGCCGGCCTGCATCACCGTGCCGCGCGACTGCAGGTCCAGCCCGGCGATCGCGCGCAGCAGCGTGGTCTTGCCGCAGCCTGACGGGCCGAGGAAGCAGACGAACTCGCCCTGTCCGATGCTCAGCGAGACATCGCGGAGCGCGATGAAGTCGTCAAAGGCTTTCCACAGGTTTTCGATATCGAGATAGGGGGCGGTCGGCGTGGTCGGGGCGTTCAATGTCTGAATCCGATTCCGGGATGAGAGCGATGGGGCAATCGCACCGCGCCCGGTCAGGGCGCGGTGCTGAGCGGGCGGAATGATCCGCCCGTACGCATAGAACTTACTTGGCTTCCGATTTGCTGTCGTAGCGCGTCTGCCATTCCTTCAGGATCGCGGCGCGGTTGTTGGCAGCATATTCGAAATCGTTGTCGATCATCGCTTCGAGCAGACCCTCGGGGAAATGTTCGACCGGTTTCGCGACGCCGGGCATGGCGACCACGGCATAGCCGGTATTGTACATTTCATTGGCTTCCTTCGTGACGGTGAAGTCGACCAGTTTCTGCGCGGCCTCGGGGTTGGCGGTGCCGGCGACGATCGCGGTCGCCTCCATGTCCCAGCCGACGCCTTCGGTCGGTACGATGATCTCCAGCGGCGCACCGGCAGCCTTGGATTTCGCGCCACGGAAGGCAAACGAGACGCCGATCGGGATTTCACCCGCCGCCGCCAGCTTGCAGGGCTTGGAGCCCGAATGGGTGTACCGCGCGATGTTCTCGTGCAGCTTGTCCATATACTCCCAGCCGCCGTCCTCGCCGAACATCTGCAGCCAGCTGGACACGTCCAGGAACCCGGTGCCCGAGCTGTTCGGGTTCGGCATGATCACCTGATCCTTGTACATCGGATCGGTCAGGTCCATCCAGGACGAGGGCGGTTTGAGCCCGGCTTTTTCGGCTTCGACCGTGTTGTAGCAGACCGAGGCGACCCAGGCGTCCATGCCGACCCAGGCCGGAGGCGTATCCTTGTCCACGAATTTCGGATCGAGTTGATCGACCCCGGCCGGGGCATAGGGTTCCAGCAGCCCTTCGGATTTCAGCAGCAGCAGCGAGGTCGCGGCCAGCCCCCAGATCACGTCCGCCTGCGGGTTGTCACGTTCCGCCAGCAGTTTGGCGGTGATGATGCCGGTGGAATCGCGAACCCAGTTGATCTTGATGTCGGGATGCGAGGCTTCGAAGGTTTCGGCATAACGTGCGAGGTCTTCGGCTTCGACCGCGGTATAGACGGTCAGCTCGGTCTGCGCGGCGGCGGCCGATCCGAAAACGAGCCCTGCAGTCAGGGCCACGGTCAGTTTCAGTTTGGACATCATCAGGTTCAACTCCCTTATTGTTGATTCACAGGTCCGACCGCTTGTTGCGCGGGTCTTGTATCAGTTTTTTGACGGCTACAGTCTGTCACGCATCGTTGAGAGAAAAAGCCTTTTCTACCTCTTATATCATCATTCCAGCTTATGCTGCGCGGGATCGGGCTTTGCGAACCGCCATCGGTCAATTCATTGGCGTCAGCAGTTCGCAGACGAAAAAAGGCCCGGACGATGCGTCCGGGCCTTTGGATTTCGGGTTGATCTGGACGGGCCGGATCAGGCGCGGGCCTTGCCCACCAGTTTCCACAGCGCGGGCAGCAGCAGGGCCGCCATGCACAGTTTGATGGCATCGCCGGCCAGGAACGGGGTCAGGCCCCACTGCAGGATGGGCTGGTCCCAGCCATAGAGCTGGCCCAGCCAGAGCAGGCCCGGCACGTAGATCAGCACGTTGCCGACCAGCATCGCCAGCGCCATCTTGCCGGCCGACCGGTCCCAGCCGCGCGCCGCCAGCGCACCCAGCGCGAGGGTGGCCAGCACGTAACCGATCAGATAGCCGCCGGTGCCCCCCATCATGTAGGTCAGGCCGAATTTTTCGGCCGACGAGCCTGCAAAGACATCGAAGCCCAGGGCGCCCACCAGCATGTAGCCGAGGATGGTCGCCAGCCCCAGCCGCGCCCCATAGGCGGCGCCGATGGAGAGGACCGCAAAGGTTCCCATGGTGATCGGTACCGGCCACATCGGCACCTTGATCTTGGCGGCAATGGCCAGCACGGCGACGCCCAGCGTCACCAGAATCACCTGCTTGATCCGCAGTGCGGCGCCGCTGCGGGGGCCGAAGGCGTCGGCCAGAACGCCATGAGTTGCAGCCAGGGTCATACGATCACTCCTTGTCGTGTTTCGTTCGGTCGCGCGAAGGTGCCGTAAATGCTGCGCTGCCGCAAGACCGGAGTGATGCACGATGCCCCTTTGACCGAGATCAAGGCCGTACCGATCCCGGTATTGCATCATGATTCCATCCCGTAGCGCTGCAGGAGGAGAGGGGATGGGTCTGTTTTCGAAAATGGCGGAAAGCGCCGATCTGATGAACGGCATGGCCGTGCGTCTGGGAGCGGATCTGCCCGCGTATCTGGAACGCGATCCGGAAATCAACGCCGCGAGCTATCGCGCGATGATCTACCGGTGTTCGACCTGTACCGATCAGGAGGGATGCAGGACGCTGCAAGCCACCCATGACAGGCTCGACCGCGCGCCTGCATTCTGCCGCAACAAGCAAGAGCTGGAGCGCCCAGGCAGGTCGTGAGCGGTCAACCCCCGCGCCGGTAGTCCGAGATCATCCGGTAATCCTTGCGCGGGCCTTTGACCCGCCATTCCACCCGGAACCGGGGCCAGCCGGTGAAATCGTAGATCGCGACATAGGTGTCGGGGGCGCAGAAATGCGTGGCAGTGCCGCCGTGGCGCGGGACCGCGTGAAAGAACCGCCCGTCATCGAAGAAGACCCGCAGGTCGTCATCCCAGCGATAGCGCCGGGTCGCGCGCATCGGGGGGCGTCCCGCGATCTGCAGTTCTCCGTCCTCGAAATAGTCCAATCCGTCCGTGCCGCGCGTCCAGCGCGCGTGACCGGCGAAAACGGCCGTCGGAGCGCCGGCCTGTTCGATCCGCCGCGCAAGCTGCCAGTCGCCTTCGAAATCGCCGGGTTCAACCGCGCCGTTCGCCCGCATCCCAACCCCTGTCCTGACACGCTGCCTTGTCGCGCCCAGCCTGCCGGTCTATGAGGCGCGCAATCCCGCCTATTCCACGAAAAAGGTGCCTTGCCAATGATCCCCCGCTATTCCCGTCCCGAGATGGTCGCCATCTGGAGCCCCGAAACCAAGTTCCGCATCTGGTACGAGATCGAGGCCCATGCCTGCGACGCCATGGCCGAGCTGGGGGTGATTCCGAAGGAAAACGCCGAAGCCGTGTGGAAGGCGAAGGACGTGGAGTTCGACGTTGCCCGGATCGACGAGATCGAGGCGGTGACCAAGCATGACGTGATCGCGTTTCTCACTCATCTGGCCGAACATGTGGGCAGTGAAGAGGCGCGGTTTGTTCACCAGGGCATGACCTCCTCGGACGTGCTGGATACCTGCTTCAACGTGCAGCTTACCCGCGCGGCCGATATTCTGATCGAGGACATGAAGGGCCTGCTCGCCGCGCTCAAGCGCCGGGCCTATGAACACAAGGACACGGTGCGCATCGGCCGCAGCCACGGTATCCATGCCGAGCCGACCACGATGGGCCTGACCTTTGCCCGGTTCTATTCGGAAATGGACCGCAACCTGAACCGGCTGGAAAAGGCGCGTTACGAAATCGCCACCGGTGCGATCTCGGGCGCGGTCGGCACCTTTGCCAATATCGACCCTGCGGTCGAGGAACATGTTTGCAAGCAACTGGGCCTGGAACCGGAGCCGATCAGCACGCAGGTGATTCCACGCGACCGCCATGCGGCCTTTTTTGCCGCGCTCGGCGTGGTGGCCAGCTCGATCGAAAACATCGCCATCGAGATCCGCCACATGCAGCGCACCGAGGTGTTGGAGGCCGAGGAGTTTTTCTCGAAAGGTCAGAAGGGCAGTTCGGCGATGCCGCACAAGCGCAACCCGGTGCTGACCGAGAACCTGACCGGGCTGGCGCGGCTGGTGCGTATGGCGGTTGTACCGGCGATGGAGAATGTGGCGCTCTGGCACGAACGTGACATTTCCCACAGCTCGGTCGAACGCAACAT
Organism: uncultured Rhodobacterales bacterium; assembly: GCA_964351135.1. GTDB lineage: Bacteria > Pseudomonadota > Alphaproteobacteria > Rhodobacterales > Rhodobacteraceae > Pukyongiella. The sequence continues at coordinate 10,408 of CAYGNB010000068.1, forward strand.
CGGCCCCGACGCCACCGTGACGCTGGATTTCGCGCTGTCGCGGCTGACGCAGGTCGTGGACAAGCTGGTGATCTATCCCGACAACATGCTGGCCAACATGAACAAGTTCCGCGGCCTGGTGATGAGCCAGCGGGTGCTGCTGGCGCTGACGCAGGCCGGCGTCAGCCGCGAGGACGCCTATCGTCTGGTTCAGCGCAACGCGATGAAGGTCTGGGAGGAAGGCAAGGATTTCAAGACCGAACTGCTGGGCGATGCCGAGGTGACCGCCGCACTGAGCGCAGACGAGATCGAGGAAAAATTCGACCTCGGCTATCACACCAAACATGTGGATACGATTTTTGCCCGCGTGTTCGGTTTGAACGATGACTGAAGGGCCGGAAAGGTCACCGTCAAAGTCGTGATTTGGCGACGGACGCCTTCTGTGGCATGATGCAACCGGGCCGTTCCGGGCCCAACAGGAGGTATGCCATGACCATCAAGACCGCTCTTGTCGCGTTTGTGCTGGCCACAATGCCCGCCGTTTCGATGGCCGTTGGCGGCTGTTCGGAGCGTGACCACCAGGCTCAGTCCTGCGCTCCCGGCACCGTCTGGGATGCGGGCCAGCAACAATGCGTGGATCAGGCTTCGAGCTGATCGTCGCCGCGACGCCTTTCCGCAGCCACCCCATGGCAATGAGGTGGCTGCGTAATTTTGTGCGGGCGTAAACTGCATTCGATGCCCGATTTCCGATCGCGGTTCAGGATTTCTTTACCGACATCGGCCTAGCCTGACAGCGTCCCTCGGTAGGGGCATGCAGGCAGGGGCAGATCGATGCAGCAAGACAGGGCCGTGGCGCGCTTGCCCGGCGCGGTGAACACGACCGGACCGGGGGGCGACATGCCGGAACAGGCGGCGCCCCCCGTGGCTCTGGACGACGGCGCGAAAGCGGCGATCGTGGTGCGCCTGCTGCTGAACGAAGGCGCCGACCTGCCGCTGGAGGAATTGCCCGAGGATCTGCAGGAAAAGCTGATCCAGCGCATGGGCGACATGCGGCTGGTGGACCGGGATACGACCGTCCGCGTCGCGCAGGAATTCGCAACCATTCTCGACGGTGTCGGCCTGTCCTTTGCCGGCGGGCTGGCGGGCGCGCTCAGCGCGCTGGACGGGCGGATCAGCCCACAGACCGCGCAGCGCCTGCGCAAGGAGGCGGGGGTGCGTCAGAGCGGTGACCCCTGGGACCGGCTTCAGGCATTGCCGGTCGAGGATCTGGCGGCGATGGCCGCGACCGAAAGCACCGAAGTGGCGGCGGTGCTGTTGTCCAAGCTCGAAACCGCACGGGCAGCCGAACTGCTCGCGCATCTGCCCGGCCCGCTGGCGCGGCGTATCACCTATGCGGTGTCGCAGACCGGTGCGGTTACACCCG
>CAYGNB010000069.1:0-9306 GCA_964351135.1 uncultured Rhodobacterales bacterium
TGCCCGACAGCATCACCGCGCGGGCGGCAATGTCCTCGTCATCGGTGATCAGCAGCCCGCCTTCGCCGGAATTGACATGTTTGTAGGTCTGGCAGGAATAACAGGCCACGTCGCCGTGGCGGCCCGACGGCACGCCGTTCCAGGCCCCGCCCATGGTATGGGCGCAATCCTCGATTACCCTTAACCCGGCGCCGTTACAGATCTCCATCAGCCGGTCCATATCGCAGATATGGCCACGCATGTGGCTGAGCAGCAGAACCTTTGCCTGCCCGGCCTTGGCCGACAGGTCGTCAAGGTCGATGGTCAGATTGTCGGTGACGCCCACAAACACGGGCCGCGCACCCAGGCTGGCGATCGCGCCCGGCACCGGGGCGAGCGTGAACGCGTTGGTCAGCACCGCATCGCCCGGACGCACGCCCAGCGCACGCAGCGCCGTGGCCATGGCATAGCCACCCGACGCCACCGCCAGGCAATAGCGCGCGCCGGTCATTGCGGCGAATTCCTGTTCCAGCAAAGCGGTTTCGCCCGCTTCGCCGTCAGCCAGGTTGTAGCGGTGCAACCGCCCGTGACGCATCACCGCCAGCGCCGCCTCGATCGCCTCGTCGGGGATCGGCTCCTGCTGGGTGAAACTGCCCGAAAACACCTCCGGGACCTTTTCTGCGAACCGTTCAGTCATGAAGTGTTTGTGGGTCCGGCACAGCGGCGGGTCAAGCCCCGGCGGCCGCTCGATTTCGCCCGAGCAGGCGATCCGCAAGATTCGGCAGATGATCGAAATGCGACAGCAGCGCCTCGGGGTCGAGAGCCGCCATGTCGTCGCCCGCCGGGCCAAAGCTGACCAGCACCGATGGCACGCCCGCCGCGCGCGCGGTATTGCGGTCGGTGTCGCTGTCCCCGACGAGCAGACAGCGCGCCGGGTCGCCTCCGGCCCGCCGCGCCGCCTCGCGCAGGGGCTCGGGGTCGGGTTTGCGCACCGGCAGCGTATCGGCGCCGACCAGCGAATCGAACGCATCGCGCACGCCGAGATTTTCGAGCAGCAGCTGCGCCAGCGCCTCGGGTTTGTTGGTGCAGATACCTACACCGTACCCCCGCGCCCGCAGTTCGGCCACCGCCTCCAGCGCACCGGGATAGAATGTCGTATGTGTGTCGATGGCCTGCGCATAGGCGTCGAGCAGGACCGGATAGAACCGGTCAACGACCCCTGCATCGAACCGGCCCAGACGCTTCAGCCCGTGGGTGAGCATCATCCGTCCGCCGCGCAGCGCCACCGCCGCGTCGCGGGCGACATCCAGCACATCGCCCTCGCCCATCTGGCGGAAACAGGCATTGGCTGCCGCGATCAGATCGCCCGAGGTATCCGCCAGCGTTCCGTCCAGGTCGAAAATCACGGTGCGCATCACGGCCCCCTTGCGCTGTTGCCCGGCCCCGTTTCAGACCGCAATCTGTTTTGAACGCCCTTCGCCTTGCGCCGGGCCTGCCAGCGGATAAAACGGGGCGCAACGAAACACAAAGGAAATCGCGATGCCCGTTGCTCTTGTCATCCTCGCCGCCGGCCAGGGGACGCGGATGAAATCGGACCTGCCCAAGGTTCTGCACAGGGTCGCCCATGCGCCGCTGCTGGCCCATGCGATGCGGGCGGGGGCGACGCTGTCGCCGGACCGCACCGTGGTGGTGATGGGGCACGGCGCCGATGCGGTGGCCGACACCGCGCATGACATCGACGGCAATGCCCAGGTGGTGATCCAGGCCGAGCGCATGGGCACCGCCCATGCAGTCGATCAGGCCCGCGATGCACTGAAGGATTTCGACGGCGACGTGGTCGTGCTCTATGGCGACACCCCGTTCATCCGGCCCGAGACGCTGGAAAACATGGTCGCGGCCCGGGCGACGCATGACGTCGTGGTGCTGGGGTTCGACGCCGCCGATCCCGGCCGCTACGGCCGGCTGGTCACCGATGGCGACACGCTCGACCGCATTGTCGAGTTCAAGGACGCCACCGACGAGGAACGCGCCATCACGCTGTGCAACAGCGGGGTACTGACCTGTGACGCGGCCACGCTGTTCGACCTGATCGCGGGGGTCGGCAACGACAACGCCTCGGGCGAATACTATCTCACCGACATCGTGGCGCTGGCCCGCGAACGCGGCCTGACCGCGACTGCCGTGACCTGCGACGAGGTCGAGACGATGGGCGTGAATTCACGCGCCGACCTTGCCACTGCCGAGGCGGTGTTCCAGCGCCGCGCGCGTGCCGAGCTGCTCGACGCGGGGGTGACCCTGCTGGCACCGGAAACGGTGTTTCTGGCCCATGACACGGTGATCGGGCGCGACGCGGTGATTGAACAGAACGTGGTGTTCGGGCCCGGAGTGACGGTGGAAACCGGGGCGCTGATCCACCCGTTCACCCACCTCGAACACTGCCATGTCAGCCGTGGCGCCGAAATCGGGCCGTTCACCCGCCTGCGCCCTGGCGCGGAACTCGCCGAGAACGTCAAGGTCGGCAATTTCGTCGAAATCAAGAATTCGGAAATCGCCGCCGGTGCCAAGGTCAACCACCTGAGCTATATCGGCGATGCAAGCGTCGGCGAACGCGCCAATATCGGCGCCGGAACCATCACCTGTAATTACGACGGGGTGATGAAGCACCGCACTACGATCGGGGCCGAGGCGTTCATCGGCTCGGATACGATGCTGGTGGCGCCCGTCACCGTCGGCAACCGGGCGATGACCGCCAGTGGCGCGGTGATCACGACGAATGTCGAGGACGGCGCGCTGGCGATGGCGCGAACGCCGCAACAAAACAAACCGGGTCGCGCGATCCGGCTGATGGAAATGTTGCGGGCCAAGAAGGCCCGCCGCAACCAGGAGACAGGTTGATATGTGTGGGATTGTCGGTGTTCTGGGCCATCACGAAGTGGCCCCCATCCTTGTCGAAGCGCTGAAACGGCTGGAATACCGGGGCTATGACAGCGCCGGCATCGCCACGGTGGACGAGGGCCGGCTGAGCCGCCGCCGCGCCGTGGGCAAGCTGGTGAACCTGTCCGACCTGCTGGTGCACGAACCCCTGCCCGGAAAATCCGGCATCGGGCACACCCGCTGGGCCACCCATGGCGAACCGTCGGTGGCCAACGCTCACCCGCACCGCGCCGGCCGCGTCGCCGTGGTGCACAACGGCATCATCGAGAACTATCGCGACCTGCGCGCCGAACTGGCCGAGGCCGGTATCGGTTTCACCACCGAAACCGATACCGAAACCGTCGCGCTGTTGACCGAACACCACATGGCGCAGGGTGACGATCCGGTCGCCGCGGCCTTTCGCACGCTCGACCGGCTCGACGGCGCGTTTGCCCTCGCGTTCCTCTTTGACGGCGAAGAGGACCTGATCGTGGCCGCCCGCAAGGGATCGCCGCTGGCCATCGGCCATGGCGACGGCGAAATGTTCGTGGGCTCCGACGCCATCGCGCTGGCACCGCTTACCGACCGGATCACCTATCTCGAAGAAGGCGACCGCGCCGTCGTCACCCGTAAGGGTGTCGAGATCCGCGACGAAAACGGCCAACTCGCCAACCGGCCCGCAAAACGCATCCGGCTGGATCAGACCAGCGTGGACAAGGCCGGGCACAAGCATTTTATGGCCAAGGAAATCGCCGAACAACCCTCGGTGATCGGCGAGGCGGTCGCCCATTATCTGCCTGCCGGCGCGCAATCGGTGCACCTGCCCGGCGCGGCGGTCGATTTCGCGGATGTCGAGCGGCTGGTGATGGTGGCCTGTGGCACGGCCTATTATGCCTGCCTGACCGCGAAATACTGGTTCGAACAGCTGGCCGGGCTGCCGGTCGAGGTCGATATCGCATCCGAATTCCGCTATCGCGAACCGCCGGTCACGCCGCGCACCACCGCGATCTTCGTCAGCCAGTCCGGTGAAACCGCCGACACCCTGGCCGCGTTGCGCTATTGCCGGGACAAGGCCGACCGCATCCTGTCGGTGGTCAACGTCCCCGAAAGCTCGATCGCACGGGAAAGCGACCTGGCGCTGCCGATCCTTGCCGGAACCGAAATCGGCGTGGCCTCGACCAAGGCGTTCACCTGCCAGCTTTCGGTGCTGCTGATGCTGGCGATCAAGGCCGCCGCCGACCGGGGCCGCATGGGCGAGACCGAGGTGGCCGATACCATTTCCGCGCTGCGCGGGCTGCCCGCCGCGATCAACCTGGCGCTGGATCAGGACAAATCGATCCGCCGCGCCGCCCAGCGCCTGAGCGAAGCCCGCGACGTGCTGTTCCTGGGCCGGGGGCTGATGTATCCGCTGGCGCTCGAAGGGGCGCTCAAGCTCAAGGAAATCAGCTATATCCATGCCGAGGCCTATGCCTCTGGCGAACTGAAACACGGACCCATCGCGCTGATCGACAAACACATGCCGGTGGTGGTGTTCGCCCCGCGCGATGCGCTGTTCGACAAGACGGTGTCGAACATGCAGGAGGTGATGGCGCGCAAGGGCAAGATCGTGCTGGTATCGGACGATGCCGGTATCGCCGAGGCGGGCGATGGCGTCTGGTCGGCAATCCGGATGCCGCAGATCCATCCGGTCCTGTCGCCGATCCTCTATGCGATCCCGGCACAGCTGCTGGCCTATCATACCGCCGTTGCCAAGGGCACCGACGTCGACCAGCCGCGCAATCTGGCGAAATCCGTCACGGTGGAATAGATGGCCAAACAATTCGCTGCGCTGGAGGAGCCTCACGTCGCTTTCATCGAAGCGCAGCACATATACTTCGTGGGCACTGCCGCGCCGGAAGGCCGCGTCAACCTCTCGCCAAAGGGCGGCGACAGCCTGCGCGTTCTCTCACCCTCCCGCATCCTGTGGCGCAATCTCACCGGCTCAGGCAACGAAACTGCAGGCCACCTGCTGCAACAGAACCGTATGACCCTGATGTGGTGCTCGTTCACCACCCGCCCGCTCATTCTGCGCGCTTATGGGCAGGCGCACACCATTCACGCCGACGATCCCGATTTTGCCACACTCGACGCGCATTTCGCTCCGCATGTCGGCGCCAGGCAGATCTATGACATGCAGATCGATCTGGTGCAGACCTCGTGCGGCTGGGCCGTGCCGGTCATGGAATTTCAGTCCGAGCGCGAGGTTCTCGACAAATGGTCCGAAACCCGCGGCAAGGAATATATCCGCGCCCATTGGGTCGAGAAGAACAGCCAGACCATCGACGGCGCGCCCACGCGATGACGTTGGACGAGGCACTGTCCACCCTCAGGGCCCGTATCGAGCCCGGCCGCGCCGAAGGTCAGGCGAAGTACCACAAGCAGAGCCGCGAGGTTCTCGGCATCCCCAACCCCGCGCTGAACGATGTCACCAAGACCTGGCGGCAACAGCTTGGCATCGAGGCGCGCGTCGCGCTGGCCGATGCCCTCTGGCAAACCGATATCTTCGAGGCCCGGATCGCCGCCGCCAAGCTGCTGACCCAGGCCCGTATCCGCCCCGACGCCGCTGTCTGGGCCCTGATCGAAAGCTGGGTGCCGGAATTCGACAGCTGGGCGATTGCCGATCACGTTTGTATGGCCGGGCAGAAACGGCTGCTGGCCGATCCGTCGCGGCTCGATACCGTCGAAGCCTGGACAGGGTCAGACCATATGTGGACCCGCCGGGCGGCGCTGGTGATCACCCTGCCCTGGGCCAAGATGAACAACCCCAAGCCAGACGATCTCGCCCGGCGCGACCGTATTCTGGGCTGGGCGGCAGGTTATGTGGTGGACGCCGAACTGGGCCGCGACTGGTTCATCCAGAAATCGGTCGCGTGGTGGCTGAGGGACCTGTCGAAACGCGACCCCGACCGCGTGCGCGCGTTCCTCGACCGGCATGGCGACATGATGAAGCCCTTTGCCCGCAAGGAGGCCGGCAAATACCTCGGGTGAACCGTCACCCTGTCGCGCCTCCTGTCTGGACATGGCGCAGATGGGGGAATGCACCCTCGGCGATATAGGGGGCTTCGGCCCGTGTCGTCAGCCGACCCAGAACCGCGTTGCGGTGCGGATGCCTGCCAAAGCGTGCGATCACGTCGCTGACCCGCGCGTGCTGCGCCCGGAACTGGTCGCCGCCGCCATGGATCGGCTCGGGCAGGCGCGCGATGATGCCTTCGACCACCTCGTCGAGCATCCGCATGCGCTGCAGGTGATCGGGGCCTTCGCAATGTCCGATGGCAATCACATAAAAGGCCTGTTCCCAAGGGGCGTGGGCGTCGAAATGCCCGTTCGCCAGCCCTTCGAGCGCCAGCCGCGTCGCCTTGATATCCTGCGCGAAGGCAGCAGGCGTGTCGCGCCAGAGCGACCGGGGAAACTGGTCCAGCGCGATCAGCAGCGCCAGCCGGCCGGGCGGCGTTTCACTCCAGTGATCGAGATCGCCGCAGGCGGCGGCATGGGTCAGGTCCGCGAACCTGTCCGTGATGGCGGCATCCATCCCGCCCTGCATCCGCTCGTCCCAGAACGCCATGTGGGCATCGGCATCGAACTGGTGGCCGGTATCGGGGAACCAGAATTCAAGCACTTGGCCGGGTTCGTGGGGCAAAGAGGTCATCCGCCGACATTCCTTGCTGTGCCAGCACACGGTAACCGGCGGGCCACCCCGGAACAACCGATGATTTCCGCGGCGCGGCCCCCGGCTGCCTCTTGCCGCGTGGCAATCAGAGGCATAGGTTCGGCCCATGTCCGCGCCGCTCATAGACCCTTTTGCACGCGCCATCACCTACCTGCGCGTCTCGGTGACCGACCGATGCGATTTCCGCTGTGTCTATTGCATGTCGGAAAACATGACCTTCCTGCCCAAGAAGGAGCTGCTGACGCTGGAGGAACTCGACCGCATGTGTTCCGCCTTTGTCGGATTGGGGGTGCAGAAACTGCGGATCACCGGGGGCGAACCGCTGGTGCGCAAGGACATCATGACCTTTTTCCGCGCCATGACCCGCCACCTGGACAGCGGCGCGCTGAAGGAACTGACCCTGACCACCAACGGGTCGCAGCTGGAACGCTTTGCCGACCAGCTGTTCGACGCGGGCGTGCGCCGGGTGAACATCTCGCTCGATACGCTGGATGATGCGAAATTTGCCGACATCACCCGCTGGGGCCGCCTGCCGCAGGTGATGCGCGGCATCGATGCCGCGCAAAAGGCCGGGCTGCGGATCAAGATCAACGCCGTGGCGCTTCGCGGTTTCAACGAAGACGAGCTGCCGCGCATGACCGAATGGTGCGCCGACCGCGACATGGACCTGACCTGGATCGAGGTGATGCCGATGGGCGATATCGGCAACGAAAACCGGCTGGGGCAGTACTGGTCGCTCAAGGACGTGCGCGCCGCCTACGACACCCGCTATACCGTGACCGACCTGGCCGAACGGTCGGGCGGACCCGCGCGCTATGTGCGGCTCGAGGAAACCGGGCAGAAGATCGGCTTCATCACGCCGCTGTCCCACAATTTCTGCGAAAGCTGCAACCGCGTGCGGCTGACCTGCACCGGCGAACTCTACATGTGCCTCGGGCAGGAAGACAGGGCCGACCTGCGCGCACCGCTGCGTGCCCATCCCGATGACGATGCGCCGCTGGTGGATGCGATCCGCGCCGCCATTGCGCTGAAGCCCAAGGGCCATGATTTCGACTATTCCCGGCAAAAGCTCGATGGCCAGATGTCCCGGCACATGAGCCACACGGGCGGCTGATGACCGCAGACGACCCCGCGCCCACGCCGCTCTATCGGATCTATCGCGGCGCTTCGGCGCTGCTGGCGCCGCTGGCCTGGGCCAGCGTGTCGCGCAAGCTGCGCGCCCATGGCGTGCCGCCCGAACGAATGCAGGAACGGCTGGGCCACGCCAGTCTCGACCGGCCTTTAGGGCGACTGATCTGGTTTCACGCCGCCTCGGTCGGCGAAAGCCTGTCGGTACTGACGCTGATCCACCGCATGGGCGAGCGGCTGCCAGACGCCGAATTCCTGATCACCTCGGGCACCGCCACCTCGGCCGAGATGATCGCCAAGCGGATGCCGCCGCGTTGCCGCCACCAGTTCGCGCCGCTCGACGCCACCGGGCCGCTGACGCGTTTCTACGACCACTGGCGTCCCGACGCGGGCATTTTCGTGGAAAGCGAGATCTGGCCCAACATGCTGGTGATCGGGCGCAGCCGCGGGGTGAAACTGGCGCTGCTGAACGCGCGGCTGTCGGCCAAATCGGTGCAGGGCTGGCGCAAATGGCCCGACACGGCGCGGTTCGTCCTCGGCTGTTTCAGCGTCCTGATCGCGCAGACCCGCCAGACCGCCGACGACCTGATCGCGATGGGGGCCGACCCCGCGCGCACCCATGTGGGCGGCAATCTGAAATCCGCGGCCGCGCCGCCGCCGGTCGAGGCGGATACGCTGGCGGGTATACGCGCCGCGCTCGGGGGTCGTCCGGTCTGGATCGGCAGTTCGACCCATCAGGGCGAGGAACAAGCGGTGCTGGACGCCCATCGCCGCCTGCTGGAAACCCGCCCCGATCTCTGCCTGCTGCTCGCCCCGCGCCACCCGGAACGCGGCGATGAGGTCGAGGCGCTTGTCCGGGATGCCGGGTTTGCGCTGGCGCGGCGCAGCCGGGGCGAGATGCCTGGCGCCGATACGCAGGTCTATCTGGCCGACACCATGGGCGAAACCGGTACCTGGTACGCGCTGGCCCCAATCGTCTTTCTGGGGGCATCGCTGGTGCCAAAGGGCGGCCACAACCCGTTCGAACCGGCCATGTCAGGCTGCGCGCTGGCCTGCGGCCCGCATCGCGAGAACGCCGCCGATGCCTATGCGGGGCTCGCCTCGGCGGGCGGCGTGGCGCTGGTCACGAATGGAGCGGAGCTGGCGCGACAGGTGGCGCTCTGGCTCGACGATTCCGCGGCCCTGGCGACTGCCCGCGATGCCGCGCGCAGCTTTGCCCGCGCCCAGGGCGCGGCGGTGGACGCGGTGGCCGACCGCCTCTGCGCCGCGCTGGGTCTGGAGTCGGAGGGCTGAATGCCCGATCTCTTCGTCACCAATTTCAACCGCAATTTCACCGGTGTTTCGGCCACGGCAGCCAATGTGATCCGCCAGCAGGCGCTGGCCCATGACCTGCGGCTGGTCGGGCAGCCGCTGCCGGGATGCCCCGCGCCAATCACCGCCGCGCAGGCCCGCAAGCTGTCGCGCACCCCGCCGGCGGGCCGGTCCTTTGCCATCTGGCACGTTCGCCGCAACCCGGAAATGCAGACGGCGATCTGGGCGCGCGACGTATTGCGGCTGCCGATCCGCATCGTCTTTACCTC
>CAYGNB010000069.1:9406-11751 GCA_964351135.1 uncultured Rhodobacterales bacterium
GGCGAGATTCCGGCTGCAAAGCTGCCCGAACTGATGCGCGCGCTGTCGCTGGTGATGCAACTGCCTCGCTATGAAGGCTACGGCATGGCGCCGCTGGAAGGCATGGCCAGCGGCGTACCTTTCGTGGGCAGCGATACCGGTTACTACCGCGCGTTTTCAGCCCAAGGGCGCTGCGGGACCGTGGTGCCGGTCGAGGCCGCGGCGGATGCAGCCGACGCCGCCCGCGCCCTGCTGCTGAACCCTGAACGCCACGCTGCGGCGACCGTCGCGGCCCGCGAGATCGCGGTCACCGGTTTCAGTGCCGCGACCGAGGCTGCGGGCATCGAAGCTGTCTATGAGCAGGTCCGGGCCAGTCCCTGAGCAGCCCGGACCGGGCGGCGGCGATCGCGTCAGGCCGCCGGCATCCGCCGTTCGACGATCTCGGCCCACCAGGAACAGCCGGCGGGGATCGCCTCGTCGTTGAAGTTGTATTCCGGGTGATGGACCATTGCCGTGTCGCCATTACCGACCAGCACGTAGGCGCCTGGCCGTTCCTCGAGCATGAAGGCGAAATCCTCGCCGCCCATCACCAGCGGCGCCTCGATGCAGTTGCCCGATACCGCCTGGGCGATGTCGGCTGCGAACTCGGTCTGCTCGGGATGGTTGGCCATCACCGGATAACCCTTGTGATACGCCACCTCGACGCTGCCACCGAACGTGGCGGCAATACCGGCGCAGATATCCTTGATCCGGCGTTCCGCCAGCGCCCGCATCTCTTCGCTCATGGTGCGCACGGTGCCCTTCAGGTGAACCTTTTGCGGGATCACGTTGAACGCCTTGGACGAGGTTTCGAACGACGTCACCGAAACCACCACCTGATCGACCGGATCGGCGTTGCGGCTGGAAATGGTCTGCAGGGCCAGCACCGCCTGCGACGCCATCACCGTGGTGTCGATGGTCTCATGCGGCTTGGCGGCATGACCGCCCCGGCCCTCGAAATGAATGTCGAACTGATCGGTCGCGGCAAAGAACGGCCCCGGTCGGATCGCGAACTGGCCCACCGGCAGGCCCGGCCAGTTGTGCATGCCATAGACCTCCTGGATCCCCCAGCGGTCCATCATCCCGTCGTCGCACATCTCCTTGCCGCCACCGCCGCCTTCCTCGGCGGGCTGGAAGATCACCACCACCGTACCGTCGAAGTTGCGCGTCTCGGCCAGGTAGCGCGCCGCGCCCAGCAGCATCGCCGTGTGCCCGTCATGGCCACAGGCATGCATCGCGCCGGGGGTCTTGGAGGCATAGTCGAGTCCCGTCGCCTCGTTGATCGGCAGCGCATCCATGTCGGCGCGCAACCCGATCACCTTGCCGGAGCTGTCGGACCGGCCCCTGATGACACCGACGACACCGGTGCGCCCGATCCCCTCGGTGACCTCGTCGCAACCGAAGTCGCGCAGCTTGTCCGCCACCAGCGCGCTGGTGCGGTGGGTTTCGAACAGGATTTCCGGATTTTCATGAATGTCCCGGCGCCAGGCGGTTATCTCGTCCTGAAGCTCGGCAAATCGGTTCTTGACCGGCATGGTCAGTCCTTTCCTGAGATATGGCCGGGACGCTCAGGCCGCCGGCAGACGCCGTTCCACCAGTTCCGCGAACCAGCTGCACCCGGCAGGAATAGTATCATCGTTAAAATCGTAATCGGGATGATGCAACGCGGCGCTGTCGCCGTTTCCGACAAAGATGAAGGCGCCGGGCCGCTGTTGCAGCATGAAGGAAAAATCCTCGCCACCCATCACTAGCGGTGCCTCGGCACAGTCGCCCGACACCACTTGGGCAATCCCGGCGGCAAAGGCGGCCGGTTCGTCCGCATTGACCGTAACCGGAGTGAGGTGTTTGTACGTCACACGTGCCGACCCGCCCATCGCCCGCGCCGTGTTTTCGATCAACGCGATCAGACGACGTTCGATCATGTCGCGCGCCTCGGGAGAAAGCGAGCGCACGGTTCCGGTCAGCTCCACCCGCTGGGGGATCACGTTATAGGCGTGCGACGAGGTGTCGAACGCGGTCACCGACACCACCGCCGACTGGACCGGGTCGGCATTGCGGCTGACCAGCGATTGCAGCGCCGTCACGACCTGGGCGCCCATCACGGTGGGATCGACGCTCTTGTCGGGTTTCGCCGCGTGACTGCCCACACCTTCGAGCACCGCCGAAAACTCGTCCACCGCCGCAAGGAGCGGGCCGGGACGGATCGCGAACTTTCCGGCGGGCAGGCCGGGCATGTTGTGCATGCCATAGACCTCCTGGATCCCCCAGCGGTCCATCATCCCGTCGTCGCACATCGCCTTGGCGCCGTCGCCGCCTTCCTCGGAGGG
>CAYGNB010000070.1:0-11677 GCA_964351135.1 uncultured Rhodobacterales bacterium
GTGAACCGCTGGACACAGGGCGAACCGTCGCCCCTGCAGACCGAAGATGGCGGCATCATGGTGGTCGACCCGGCGGTGGAACAGGAACAGATCGACCGCCTGAACGAATGGCGTGCCGAACGTGACGAGGCGGCGGTACAGGCGGCGCTCGCCGCGCTACGTGCGGCGGCCGCGAATGGCGACAACGTGATGGAGCCGTCGATCGCCGCGGCCAGGGCCGGGGCCACCACCGGCGAATGGGCCGAAGAGATGCGCAAGGTGTTCGGCACCTATCGCGGTCCGACCGGCGTGTCCGGTTCGGTCTCGAACAAGACCGAGGGTCTCGAGGAGCTTCGCGCATCGGTGGATGCGGTCAGCGACCGGTTGGGTCGCCGGCTGAAATTCCTTGTCGGCAAGCCCGGGCTCGACGGTCATTCCAACGGTGCCGAACAGATTGCGTTCCGGGCCCGCGACTGCGGCATGGACATCATCTATGAGGGCATCCGCCTGACGCCCGAGGAACTCGTGGCGCGTGCGCTCGAGGATCAGGCGCATGTGGTCGGGCTGTCGATCCTGTCGGGCAGCCATGTGCCGCTGGTCGAGGATCTGATGGCGAGGATGAAAGCTGCCGGGTTGTCCAATGTGCCGGTCATCGTCGGTGGGATCATCCCGGATGAGGATGCAAAGCGGCTGATTTCCATGGGCGTGGCCAAGGTCTATACACCGAAGGACTTTGAGCTGAATGCAATCATGGCGGATATCGTGCAGTTGGTGGACCCGCGCGCAATAGCGGCAGAATAGACAGTAGTTTCCGCCAGATCACGAAGAGTTTCCATTTCGGGCTGGAATTGCCGGTCATTATCGTTATCGAATTCCCCGATAGAGCAGAAGTCTAATTCTGCCTTGTTGAGAATTACTGGAGGGAACATGACAATAGACCTGCAAAAGATGACGAAGACCGAACTGGAAAAACTCAAGGGCGACATCGACAAGGCGTTGATTGCCGCCGAAAAACGCAATCGGAAAGACGCGCTGAAAGCCATAGAACAGGCGGCGGCCGATTACGGCTATGATCTGGAACAACTGCTTGACGCTGCAAAACCGGCAAAGAAAAATCAGAAACTTCCGCCGAAATACCAGCACCCCGACGACCCGTCGCGCACCTGGACCGGGCGCGGGCGGCGGCCGCAATGGATCGTCGACGCGCTTGAGGCAGGGACAGATCTCGCTGAACTCGCGATCTGAGCGGGGGCCGCAATGACGATCCATATCGGTGCTGCGCCGGGTGAAATCGCTGAAACGGTCCTGATGCCTGGCGATCCCTATCGCGCGAAATGGGCGGCCGAAACCTTTCTGAAAGATGCGCGCTTGGTCAATGAAGTGCGCGGAATGCTGGGGTTCACCGGCACCTGGAACGGGAATCCGGTGACGATCCAGGGCAGCGGTATGGGCATGCCGTCACTGTCGATCTACGTCAATGAACTGATCCGCGATTACGGTGCGCGCACCCTGATCCGGATCGGCTCTTGCGGCGGTATGCAGGATTATGTCGCCCTGCGCGATGTGGTGCTCGCAATGACCGCAACAACGGTGAACACGCCGTCGAGCGGCATCTTCCGCGACCTGAATTTCGCGCCTTGCGCGGATTGGGGTTTGCTGCGCGCCGCGTCCGACGCGGCAGGGCGGCGCGCGGTGTCGACCCATGTGGGCAACATTTATTCTTCGGACGTGTTCTATGACGAACGTCCCGATCTGAACGAACAGATGGTGCGCCACGGCATTCTTGGCGTCGAAATGGAAGCTGCCGAGCTTTACACGCTGGCCGCGCGCCACAAATGCCGCGCGCTCGCCGTGCTGACCGTGTCCGACCACCTGATATCCGGAGAGGCGTTGCCCAGCGATCAGCGGGAACGCAGTTTCGGCGACATGGTCGAAATCGCTCTCGAAGCCGCGTTCGCGGACGCTTGATGGATTGCAGCGCGAGCCTTGCGCGTGCTGCCTGGCCCAACGCGTCGTGTCGCATCTCTGATGCGGCGCGACGGGGCGGGAGTTCTACCCGATCCCGTGGCTGCGGTCGTATCCGTTCCGTGGCGGGCTATGCCAGCCCTCGGGCGGCTGCGGCGGTGCAAGGATTTCGACCAGCAACGGGAAACACTCTACCGTGTCCGAGGAATGTTCCGCCCCGCAATCGCCGCCGGGGCAGGCGCTCAGACAACCCAGCAAATCGATTTCGGCAAAGAGTTCGAGATAGTCGCCGGGCCGAACCGGGCTGGCCTTCATGAAATACTGCCCGGTGTCTCTGGTAAAACCGGTGCACATGAACACGTTCAGCACGTCATGCACATGCGGTTCCGCCTCGGCCGGTGTGATGCCGAGATATCCGGCCAGTGCCCGGGTCAGGTTGGAATGACAGCAATGGTGGTACTGCGTGCCCGCCAGCAGGTTGCCCGTGTAGGGATCGCAGCGGGTGCCGATCACGTCGTGTACAGCGCCGCCGAATGCGTCGATCCCGTACCAACCCAGCGTGTCGCGGATGATTGTTGCCATCGGACGCAGATTGGGAAAACTGCTCCACAGCCTGTCCCCCTCGGTCACATGACTGCCATGCAGCGCCCGCGTCTTGCCGGAATAGAATCGCTCGGTCAGGTCGTGCGGGTTCCACAGGTTCAGGTCGCCAACCTGCGGGCCGCCAGTGCAGGTGACGCGAAACACATGCCCCGCCGGCACTTCGAAACATCTGGCTTCGCGCGGCGGTATCAGGACTTCAGCGGTCTTTTGCGTCCGCTTCGCCGCCGCGCGGTAGCTGGCCAGGTCGGGGCGGGGCAGGTTCCCGGTCGGATAGCAGATCACCGGCGGAACTGCCCGTCGCTGCGCCGCATCGTCCGGAACTGCGGGGGCTTCCTGCTGGCTATCGGTCATGGGCCGGTTCTCCCGCTGTTCGGGCGCAATGGTATATCTGCCTCCAATTCGTGCCGCCGTATCTCCACGCGGTATTCCGGGTCTGTCACTCCTTTGCCCGTTTCGTGCCTTCGGCGATCGCTGCGCGCAATTTCTTTTCCAGCGCCCGGCGTCGCGACGGCAGGTCGTATTTCATTCCTGCCATATCCTTGACGTAGAAGCTGTCGACAGCCTGCGCCCCATAGGTCGCGATCACCGCGCGCACGATATTGACCCGCTCGGCCGACAGCGTCCGCGCGAGATCGTGCAGCAGGCCGGGCCGGTCGCGGGTATCCACTTCGATGATCGTATGGCGTTCGGAGCCTTCGTTGTCGAAGGTGATATGCGTGGGCACCTTGAAGGCCTTTTCGCGTTTCTTGACCTTGTCGCGGGATTTCAGAACGTCGCGGGCTGGCTCCTCGCCCCGCAGGATCTTGCGGATCATCGTTTTCAGCCGCGGCAAGCGGCTGGTCTCGAAGGGATGACCGCTGCCGTCCTGCAGCCAGAACACATCCGTCACGCAGCCGTCGCGGGTGGTATAGGACCGCGCATCGACCACGTTGGCGCCGACGGCCGCCAGCGCACCGGCGAGACGGGCAAAGATACCGGGATGATCGTCCATGACGAAACAGGCGCGGGTGGCGTCGCGGTCCTCATCCGGATGCAGCCGCACCTGTATCGACGACGGATCGTCCAGCGCCGAGTGTTCGCGCAGCATCTCGGCAAACTCTTTCTGCGCGTCCAGTGGCAGCCCCTGCCAATAGGGCGAATAGTGGCGGCCGATCTCGCGCTTGAGGTCTGCGTTGGGCCAGTCGGCCAGCGCCTTGCGCAGGGCTTTCTTTGCTTCGGCATCGCGATTTTCGCGATTGATCGCTTCCAGCCCGCTTTCCAGCGCCGTTCGGGTCTGGGAATACAACCCGCGCAGCAGGGTGGCTTTCCAGTTGTTCCAGGTGTCCGGTCCCACGCCGCGAATATCGCACACGGTGAGAACGGTGAGCAGGTCCAGCCGTTTGACGACGCGAACGGCCTTGGCGAAATCGCGCACGGTCCGCAGGTCGGAGATATCGCGCTTTTGCGCCATGTCCGACATCAGAAGGTGATAACGCACCAGCCATTCCACGGTTTCGCAATCGGCCTTGCTGAAGCCCAGCCGCGGCGCCACCTTGCGGGCGATCTGTGCGCCCAGGATCGAATGATCCTCGGGCCGGCCTTTGCCAATGTCGTGCAGCAGCAGCGCGATGTAGAGCACCTTGCGGTTGACGCCCCTTTCCAGAATGCCCGAGGCGATGGGCAGTTCCTCGACCAGTTCGCGCTTTTCGATCTGCGCGAGCGTGGCAATCGTCTGGATCGTATGCTCGTCCACCGTATAGCTGTGATACATGTTGAACTGCATCATCGCCACGATCGGTTCGAACTCGGGGATGAAGGCAGCGAGCACGCCCAGTTCGTTCATCCGGCGCAGGGCGCGTTCCGGGTTGCCGTGTTTCAGCAGCAGGCCGAGGAAGATACGCCGGGCTTCGGGATCCGCGCGCATGGCATCGTCGATCAGGTGGAGATTGGACCGCACCAGCCGCATGGCATCGGGATGGATCAGCATCCCGGTACGCAGCCCTTCGTCAAAGACCCGCAGCAGGTTGAGCGGATCCGAGAGGAATTCGTCGTCGTCCTTGATCGCGATCCGGTTGTGGATCACCACATAGCCGGGTTTTACCCGGCGGCGCCGGCGAAAGATGCGTTCCAGCAGCGGTTCGGCCTTCAGGTGATCCGCTTCCAGCTTGGTCAGGAAGATCCGGGTCAGGTCGCCCACGGCGGTGGCATGGCGGAAATAGTCCTGCATGAAGATCTCGACCGCCCGGCGCCCGGCGCGATCCTCGTATTTCATGCGGGCGGCGACCTCGACCTGCACGTCGAAGGCCAGTTTTTCGCTGGCGCGGCCCGCGATCAGATGCAGGTGCGACCGCACCGCCCAGAGAAAGTTCTCGGCCTGCGCGAAGCTTTCATATTCATCGGCGTGGAACACGCCCAGAGGCACAAGTTCGGCGGCGGTCTGCACGCCGTGGATATATTTGGCGATCCAATACAGCGATTGCAGGTCGCGCAGCCCGCCCTTGCCCTCTTTCACGTTGGGCTCGACCATGTAGCGTTCGCCCTGCCGCTGGTGGCGGATTTCGCGTTCTTCCAGCTTGGCGGCGATGAACTGGCGCTCCGAACCCGAAAACAGGTCCTTTTGCAGGGTCGCGGCCAGCTCTTCGGCCAGTTGTTCGTCACCGGTCAGGAACCGCTGTTCCAGCATCGCGGTGCGAATGGTGAAATCGTCGCGGCCCAGCCGGACGCAATCATTGATGGTGCGGGTCGAGTAGCCGACCTTCAGCCGCAGCCCCCAAAGGATATGCAGAACGGATTCGATCACGCTCTCGGCCCAGGGCGTGATCTTGTAGGGCGTGAGGAACATCAGGTCCACGTCCGAGAACGGGGCCATTTCGCCGCGGCCATAGCCGCCGACGGCCAGCACCGCGATACGTTCGCTGGTGGTCGGGTTCGGGGCCTTGTGCATTTCGGTTGTGGCCATGTGCAGCGCGGTGATGACGATGCAGTCGGTCAGCCACGTCTGCGCGCGGGTCAGAGGGCGCGCATCGAATGGCGCATCCGCAAAGGCATCGGCTATGGCGGCGCGGCCGGCACTGTTGGCGTCGCGCAGGACGCGGATCGTTGCGTCGCGCAGATCCGTTGCCGTTTCGGCGTTATCGCTGTCGATGCGGGCCATCACGGCCCTTGCATCGAAGATCGAGTCTGGTGCGCAGATCAGGGGGCCCGGCACGGGCGGCATCGTTAAGACTGCGGTCCCCCCGGCTGGCGCCGGATTAGAAACCGGCACCGGAGAAGCTGGCGGGCGCCGGATCGATCACCACGACTTGCCGATTGCGGATCGTGGCCACGGCCATCCCGCGTTGGTTGGTTCCGTCCCTGCGCAGCCTGAAGATGCCGTTGACACCCTGGAAGCCGGCGCCCTGGGTCAGGGCCGCGCCCGTCAGCGCATTTGCCTTGCCTGCTTTGACCAACGCGCCGATGGCGGCGATGCCGTCATAGCCAAGCCCGGCAATCGGATGCGGCGAGCCGCCATAGACACTCGCATAGCGGGCCTGGAACCGTTGGGTCATGCCCGGATCGGGCAGCGCGAACCAGCCGCCCTGTACGCCGGGCAGGGCCAGTGTCTGTGCCGGGATATCCCAGCGGGTCAGCCCGATATATTGCGTTATCGCGGGTGACACTCCCGCCTCCGGCAGCATTTGCGCGAACAGCGGCAACGCCCCGGCCGTGGTCGAGGTCAGGAAAATCGCATCGGCGCCGCTGGTCGATACCGCTTCGCGTACGCGCGGCACCGAGGCGATCACCGCTTGTTGCGACAGGTCGTATGGCACGGCGCCCACAATCTTGGCGCCGGTGCCACCTGCGCCCCGCCGGATCGCTTCCAGCCCGGCCAGCCCGGCCACATCGGTGCCATGCACCACCAGCAGGTTCCGTTTGCCGTTACGCGCGGCAAACGACGTCAGGCGCTGGGCGGTGTTTTCGAACGTGTTGCCCAGTACGAAGACATTGCCGCCGGCAATCGACGGGTTGTTGGAGAAGGCGAGAACATTGATGTTGCGCCCTTTCACGGCCAGCCCGGCGGCGTTGGCGGCCTGGCCATAGACAGGCCCGAGAATGATCTGCGCACCGTCGTTGACCGCCTGCGTGGCAGCCGATGCCGCTGTCGCGGCGTTGCCTGCCGTATCGTAGACACGCAGGTCGATCTGTACGCCCTGAAGGTCGGCAATTGCCATACGAGCCGCGTTTTCAAGATTTGCCGCGATGGTGGAATCGCCGGCCTGCGCCGAACCGCGCGGGACCAGAAGCGCCACCGGCACTGGTTTGGATGTGTCGATCTTTGGGCCACCTCCGCCAAAGCCACCCACGTCGCAGGCGCTCAGGAAGGCGGCGGATGCCAGCGCCG
The DNA here is from genome assembly GCA_964351135.1 of uncultured Rhodobacterales bacterium. Taxonomy (GTDB): domain Bacteria; phylum Pseudomonadota; class Alphaproteobacteria; order Rhodobacterales; family Rhodobacteraceae; genus Pukyongiella. The sequence goes on from CAYGNB010000070.1 coordinate 6,908, forward strand.
CCATGGCGAGCGCCACCTTGCGGCGGGATCTGAAAACGGCAAACATGATGGCGAAACTCCCTGTCTCCGGCGGTTGTGCACCGCGCCTTGTCGCTCGGGGATAATAAACGTCAGTTGAGGCGGGTCCAGCGTTGAATCACCAGATTGTTCCCCTTGCACCGGGCCTCTATTTCGTTGCGACCCCGATCGGAACCGCGCGGGACATCACGTTGCGTGCTCTCGATGTGCTGGCCTCGGCGGACGTGATCGCGGCCGAAGACACGCGCAGCCTGCGGCGATTGATGGAAATTCATGGCGTGCCGCTGAGCGGGCGCAAGGTGCTGTCCTACCACGATCATTCGGGTGGTGGCGCGCGGGCCCGGTTGCTCGATGCGCTCGCTGCGGGACAATCCGTTGCCTATGCGTCCGAAGCGGGAATGCCGCTGATCGCAGATCCCGGCTACGATCTGGGGCGCGCGGCGGCCGAGGCCGGGCACATGGTGACCGCCGCGCCGGGGCCATCGGCGGCGCTGACGGCACTGGTGCTGGCGGGGTTGCCGACCGACGCGTTCTTTTTCGCCGGGTTTCTGCCGTCGCAGACATCGGCGCGGCGTGCGCGGGCCGAGGAGTTGCGCGAGGTGCCCGGTACGCTGGTTTTCTATGAATCTCCGAAACGGATTGCCGCCTGCCTCGCTGACCTTGCCGCCGTACTGGGCGGTGATCGCGAGGCGGTGATGTGTCGGGAGCTCACCAAGAAATTCGAAGAGGTCCGGCGCGGCACGCTGGCCGGCCTCGCCGACGAACTATCCGGTGCTGCGCCCAAGGGCGAAATCGTGCTGCTGGTCGATCGCGCGCGTTCAGGAACCGTTAGTGAATCGGACATAGAATCCGATCTGTTGACGGCGTTGGAAACCCAATCGGTGCGCGACGCGGCGGAAATCGTCGCCCGCGCGCACGGTCAGCCCCGGCGAAAGCTCTATCAGATGGCGCTGAAACTGGCGAAGGAATGACCTGATGAACAAGGCCGCGCAGGGCCGCATGTCCTATCACGCGGGCGACGCGGCCGAACAGCGGATCGCGTTGGACTATGAGCGTCGCGGGTTCACCGTCGAACAGCGGCGCTGGCGCGGCGGTGGCGGCGAAATCGACCTTGTCCTCCGCAATTCCGATGGATTGGTCTTTGTCGAGGTCAAACACAGCCGCAGCATCGCGCGGGCGGCCGAAAGCCTCGGGCCGGCCCAGATGCGTCGTATCTGCGCCGCGGCAGAGCAGTTTCTGGCCGATGAACCAACCGGGCAGTTCACCGATGTGCGGTTCGATGTGGCGCTGGTTGACGGCATCGGGGCCTTCGAGATTATCGAAAACGCATTCGGGCAGGGCTGATCGTCATTGAACCCCTGCGGTCTCTGCGTCATGTATCTGACGCATCAACGGGGGACGCTGCATGAAGATCGCCTTTCAGATGGACCCGATCACCGGGGTGGACATCAACGCCGACAGTTCGTTCCGGCTGGCCGAAGAGGCCCAGGCGCGCGGCCACGACCTTTTCTTTTATGGCCCCGACCATCTGGCCTATGACGAAGGCCGGATCACGGCGCGCGGCCACGACATGACCGTGCAGCGGGTGGCGGGCGATCCGGCGGTGCTGGGCCCGGTGCGCGAGGTCGATCTGGCCGATTTCGATGTGGTCTGGCTGCGTCAGGATCCGCCGTTCGACATGCACTATATCACGTCGACCCACCTGCTGGACCGGCTGCGCGGCGACACGCTGGTGGTCAACGATCCGTTCTGGGTGCGCAACTACCCCGAAAAACTGCTGGTTCTCGATTTCCCGCAGTTGACGCCGCCGACCACCGTGGCCCGCGATCTCGAGACCATTCGCGCCTTCAAGGCGCGCCATGGCGATATCATCCTGAAACCGCTCTATGGCAATGGCGGGGCGGGGGTGTTCCGGCTGGATGCGAATGACCGCAACCTGACGTCGCTGCACGAGCTGTTCACGGGGTTTTCGCGTGAGCCTCTGATCGTGCAGAAATTCCTGCCCGCCGTGGCCCGGGGCGACAAGCGGGTGATCCTCGTAGATGGCGAACCGGCGGGCGCGATCAACCGCGTGCCGGCCGAGGGCGAAACCCGGTCGAACATGCATGTGGGCGGACGGCCCGAGCAGATCGGATTGTCCGAGCGTGATCTGGAAATCTGTGCCGCTATCGGTCCGCTGCTGCGTGAAAAGGGGCAGGTTTTTGTCGGCATCGACGTGATCGGGGACTGGCTGACCGAGATCAACGTGACCTCGCCCACCGGTATACAGGAGCTTGAGCGGTTCGACGGCACCAATGTGGCCGGGCTGATCTGGGACGCGATCGAGGCGCGGCTGGCCTGACCGGTTACGCTGACGACGAGGTCAGGCGGAAACTCAGTGCCTCGGCTACATGGGGGCGGCGCACCGTGTCCGACCCGGCCAGATCGGCGATGGTGCGGGCCACCCGCAGCACCCGGTGATAGCCGCGCGCCGACAGCCCCAGCTTTTCGGCCACACGCGACAGCAGATCCCGGCCTTCGGTATCGGGGGTCGCCACCTGCTCCAGAACTGCGCCATGGGCGTCGGCATTCTGCCGAAGCTCTATCGCGTCACCGTAACGCGCGGTCTGAATCGCGCGGGCCTCTGCCACGCGCGCCGCGACTGTTTCGGACGATTCGCCATCAGCAGGCAGATCGAGATCGGCGAACCCGACCGGCGGCACCTCGATCCGCAGGTCGAACCTGTCCATCAGCGGGCCGGAAATCCGACCGAGATAGTCGTCGCCGCAGCCCGGCACGCGGGCGCAGGCACGGGCGGGGTCGCTGAGATAGCCACATTTGCACGGGTTGGCCGCCGCGACCAGCATGAACTTGCACGGATATTTCACATGGGCGTTGGCGCGCGCGACCATGACCTCTCCGGTCTCGATCGGCTGGCGCAAGGTTTCCAGAACATTGCGTGGAAATTCGGGAAACTCGTCCATGAACAGAACGCCGTTATGGGCCAGGCTGATCTCGCCGGGCATGGCGCGTCGTCCGCCGCCGACGATAGCGGCCATGGACGCCGTATGATGCGGTTCGCGGAACGGGCGCGCGCGGCTGATCCCGCCGTCGTCCAGCAATCCACAGAGGGACTGGATCATCGAGGTTTCCAGCGCCTCGGCGGGTGTGAGCGGCGGCAGGATACCGGGCATCCGTGCCGCGAGCATCGATTTGCCTGACCCCGGCGTACCCACCATCATCAGGTGATGCCGTCCGGCAGCAGCGATTTCCAGCGCACGCTTGGCGCGTTCCTGTCCCTTTACGTCGCGCAGGTCGCGCGGGGCGGGACCGGTCTGGACCTCACCGGGTTGCGACGGCGTGATCGGCGCCTGCCCGGTGAAATGCCGCATTACGTCGTGCAGGCTCTCCGCAGCCAGAACCTGTGTCGCGCCCACCCAGGCCGCCTCGGCGCCCGAGGCGCGCGGGCAGAGCAACACCCGGTCCTCGTCGGCGGCGGCCATGGCCGCAGGCAGCGCGCCGGCCACCGGCACCAGCGCGCCGTCCAGAGACAACTCGCCCAGTGCGACGGTTGTTTCGGCGTCCTCGGCCGGAACGACCTGAAGCGCCGCCAGCAGGGCCAGCGCGATGGGCAGGTCGAAATGGCTGCCTTCCTTAGGCAGGTCGGCGGGCGACAGGTTGATGGTGATCCGTTTGGACGGCAGCGCGATGGCCAACGCGGACAGGGCACTGCGCACGCGGTCGCGGGCTTCCGAAACCGCCTTGTCGGGCAGGCCCACCACGGAAAAGGCGGGCAGGCCGGGTGTGACCGCGCATTGCACCTCGACCAGCCGGGCCTCGACCCCCTGAAACGCAACGGTATAGGTCCGCGCCAGCATGTTTCGCCCCCTTTGCCCGGCCTTCAAGGGTTAACGCCGGCACGGTTAGCAAAAGGTTAAGGCCGGAAGTGCCGCAAACCGGGCACGAGAGCGGCCTTGAATTCGCTGGCGCAGCCCTATATGTGCCTGATCGTTCCGACGAAGCGAGTTCACAGATGGCAACCGTCAACCCGATCCAGTTCATTCAGCAGGTCCGTGCCGAGATCGCCAAGGTCGTTTGGCCGACCCGGCGCGAAGTCATGCTGACCACGGTGATGGTGTTTATCATGGCCGCGCTGACGGCGGTGTTTTTTGCGCTGGTCGATCTGCTGATCCGGTCGGGACTGCAGGGTGTGCTGAACCTGTTCGGCTGATCCGACGGCGGCAGGTTCGTGCCTTGCCACTGGTTCACAAAACCGCGTCTGCCCCTTGCACATTTCGCCACGTGGGAGTAGGTCACGCGCTGACTCGGTGATTGGGCGTGCGGCGATTCGTGTTGCGCGCCGATTTTTATTGCGGGGCGTGGCGGTTCAACCGCTTGCAAAGAGACGGAATTCCGGCATCCGCCTAACGGTGGCGTCGGGGAAGAAGGGTGGCGAGCTTCATGGCGAAACGGTGGTACTCGGTCAGTGTTCTCTCGAATTTCGAGAAGAAGATCGCCGAGCAGATCAGGGCGTCGGTGGCCGAGCAGGGGCTCGAGGATGAAATCGACGAGGTCCTGGTGCCGACCGAAGAGGTGATCGAAGTGCGCCGGGGCAAGAAGGTAACCGCCGAGCGCCGGTTCATGCCGGGCTATGTGTTGGTGCATATGGAAATGTCCGACCGGGGGTATCACCTGGTCAACTCGATAAACCGGGTCACCGGTTTCCTGGGGCCGCAGGGCCGGCCGATGCCGATGCGCGACGCCGAGGTGAAC
>CAYGNB010000071.1:0-11557 GCA_964351135.1 uncultured Rhodobacterales bacterium
GCTCAGGGCACCGAATTCGGCCGGTCCGCCATGGGGCAGGGGCGGCGCGTCAATGTGGAATATGTCAGTGCCAACCCCACCGGACCGTTGCATGTAGGGCACACGCGGGGGGCGGTGTTCGGCGACGCGCTGGCCAGCCTGCTGGCCTATGCGGGCCATGACGTGACCCGTGAATACTACATCAACGATGGCGGGGCGCAGGTCGATGTGCTCGCCCGGTCGGTCTATCTGCGCTATCTCGAAGCACACGGACGCCAGGTTGCCTTTGAGGATGGCACCTATCCCGGCGACTATCTGGTGCCGGTCGGTCAGGCGCTCAAGGACAAGGTGGGCGACGCCTGGGTGGACCAGCCCGAAGAGGTCTGGCTGGCCGAGGCGCGTGTTTTCGCCACCGACGCGATGATGGATCTGATCCGTGCCGACCTCGCCGCGCTTGGTGTCGAGATGGATGTGTTCTTCTCGGAAAAATCGCTCTATGGAACCGGGCTGATCGAGGCGGCGCTGGCCAGCCTGAACGACAAGGGGCTGATCTACGAAGGAGTGCTGGAGCCGCCCAAAGGCAAGAAGCCAGAGGATTGGGAACCGCGCGAACAGACCCTGTTCAGATCCACCGATCACGGCGACGACGTGGACCGGCCGGTCAACAAATCGGATGGCAGCTGGACCTATTTCGCACCGGACATCGCTTATCATTTCGACAAGGTTTCCAGAGGGTTCGACGAGCTTATTGACGTTTTCGGCGCTGACCACGGCGGCTATGTCAAGCGGATGAAGGCGGCGGTATCGGCGCTGAGCGATGGCAAGGTGCCGCTGGACATCAAGCTGACCCAGCTGGTGAAGCTGTGGAAAAACGGCGAACCGTTCAAGATGTCCAAACGCGCGGGTAATTTCGTCACCCTGCGCGACGTGGTGGATCAGGTCGGTCCCGGCGTGACCCGGTTCGTGATGCTGACCCGCAAGAACGACGCGCCGCTGGATTTCGATTTCGACAAGGTGCTGGAGCAGAGTCGTGAGAACCCGGTGTTCTATGTGCAATACGCCCATGCGCGGGTGATGAGCCTGCTGCGCCGCGCCGCCGAGGCCGGTTTCGATGCGGGTGACGCGCAACTGGCGGCGGCCGATCTGACGCGGCTGGATCACGAGGCCGAGCTTGTCGTGGCGAAAAAACTGGCCGAATGGCCGCGCCAGGTCGAGATTGCCGCGCGGACCCATGAACCCCATCGGATTGCGTTTTATCTCTATGAACTTGCCGGCGATTTCCATGCCTTGTGGAACCGTGGCAACGATCTGCCCGAGCTTCGGTTCCTGCAGGATGGCGACGAAGACACCAGCCGGTCGAAACTCGCGCTCGCGCGTGCCGTTTCCGTTGTTATTTCCGCAGGTCTTGGTATTCTTGGCGTCACACCGGCGCAGGAGATGCGGTAACAAGCCCACCAGCGCGCCGGTTCGAGGCAGCAGAGAAACCCGGCGCGGTTCGTATCCGCGCGAAGGGCAGTGAGGCGGATATGGCAGTTTACGAGGACACGCGGGACGTGAACCCGCAGGCGTACCAGCCTGCGGATGGGGCCGGTGGCGGATTTCGCGGCATGGTGAACCTGATGGGCGCGGCGGTATCGCTTGCGCTGATCGGCGGGATCGGGGTCTGGGGTTACAAGATTTTGGTGCGGGATGTCTCCGGCGTGCCGGTAGTGCGCGCGCTGGAAGGGCCGATGCGAGACCTGCCGGCAGATCCCGGTGGGAGCGCCGCCGACCATCAGGGGCTGGCGGTGAACCGTGTCGCCGCCGAAGGCCCGGCCGCGCCACCCGCGGAAAAGCTTGTGCTGGCGCCCAAACCAATGGAACTGACCGACGAGGACCGTCCTGCCGAGGCGCTGACCGAAACGCCGGCGCCTGCTGCGCGGACGGATAATGGCGACGTCAACCGGCTGATCGAGGAATTGCTGGCCGATGTGATCAAGGGCCAGCAGAGCCAGGACACCGGGCTGCCGCAGCCCGAGCCGGCGGTGATGCGCGTCGAGGGGGCCGCGCCGAAGGCCGCTGCGGCGGTGGTTACCGGTCCCGGACCAAAACAATCCTTGCGTCCGCGCGCCCGCCCCGGTGGCGCCGACGTGATCGGAGCGTCCGTGACGACAGTTGCGTCGACGCCGACAGCCGGGCTCGATCTCGATCCCGCCGGTATCCCGCCGGGGACCAAGCTGGCGCAGCTCGGGGCCTTCGACAGCGCCGAGGCGGCGCGGGCCGACTGGGACAGGCTGGGCGCGCGTTTCGGCGACTATCTCGCCGGCAAACGTCGCGTGGTGCAGGAAGCCAAGAGCGGCGGGCGCAGTTTCTGGCGTCTGCGCGCGGCCGGGTTCAACGACATGAGCGACACACGGCGGTTCTGTGCGGTCTTCGTGTCCGAGGGGATCGACTGTATTCCGGTCATCGCGCGGTGATCCCGCGATGACTTTTGGCGCCACCATCCTGGATGCCGATGGGCTGCGGCTCAGCGCCGATGAAAAGGCGTTCTTTCGGGACGCCGACCCGTTCGGGTTCATCCTGTTCGGCCGCAATATCGAAACCGCCGATCAGGTGCGTGCGCTCTGCGACGACATGCGGGCGGCGGTCGGGCGTAATGCGCCCATTACCATCGATCAGGAAGGTGGGCGGGTGCAGCGCCTTCGCCCACCGCTGGCCCGCCAATGGCTGCCGCCGCTCGATCATGTGGCCCGCGCGGACGGACAGGCGGAACGGGCGATGTATCTGCGGTACCGGCTGATTGCGCATGAATTGCGGTCGCTGGGCATCGACAGCGATTGTGCCCCGATGGTCGATCTGGCCGGGCCGCAAACCCACGCATTCCTGCGCAACCGCTGCTATGGCGGCGACCCCGAACAGGTGGCGCGGCTGGGCCGGGCCGTGGCCGATGCATTGCTGGCGGGCGGTGTTCTGCCGGTGGTCAAGCATATGCCCGGACACGGTCGCAGCACGTTGGACAGCCATGTCGACCTGCCGCGCGTGAACGCCGGAAACGAGGAACTGGACGACACCGATTTCGCCCCGTTCCGGGCATTGCGTGACCTGCCGATGGGGATGACGGCGCATCTGCTCTATGAAGCCCTCGATGCGGACAATCCCGCGACGTTGTCCGCCGATGTCATGGCGGTGATCCGCGACCGTATCGGGTTCGACGGGCTGGTGATGACCGACGATCTGGGCATGCAGGCCCTGCAGGGCACGCGCCCCGATCTGGCGCGCCGGGCATTGGCGGTCGGATGCGATGCGGTGCTGTTCTGCAATGCGCCGCTGCCCGACCGGGTGGCCGTGGCCGACGCCGCCGGGCGCATGGGGCCGCAGGCACAGGCCCGTGCCGAGGCGGCGCTGGCGGCACGGCATGACCCGGAACCGCTTGACATCGCCGCTGCCGAGGCCGAACTTTCCCGCCTCATGGGCGGTGAGGTTTATGGCTGAGGAAAGCCTGTTTTCAAATGATGGAATGGCGGTTGCCGACCGGCTGGCCGCCGAGGCGCTGATTGTCGATGTGGACGGGTTCGAAGGCCCGCTCGACGTTCTGCTGACCCTGTCGCGCACCCAGAAGGTGGATCTGCGCAAGATCTCGGTGCTCGAACTGGCGCGCCAGTACCTGACCTTTGTCGAAAAGGCCAAGGCGCTGCGTATCGAACTGGCCGCGGATTACCTGGTGATGGCCGCCTGGCTGGCCTTCCTGAAATCGCGCCTGCTGCTGCCGCCCGATCCCTCCGAGGAAGGCCCCTCGGGCGAGGAACTGGCCGCGCATCTGGCGTTTCAGCTGGAGCGGCTGCAGGCGATGCGCGACGCGGCCGCGCGGCTGATGGGGCGCGACCGGCTGGGGCGCGACTTCTTTGGCCGGGGCGAGGCCGAGGACGTGGCACGTATCCGCACCGTGCGGTATTCGGCGACACTGCTCGACCTGATGCAGGGCTATGCGCGCATTCGCACCCGCGACGATTTCCGCCCCTTCGTGATGGACCGCGATTCTGTGTTCACGATGGAACAGGCGCTGGAACGGATGCGTCCGCTGATCGGCTTTGCCGGCACCTGGACCGATCTGACCAGCTATCTGCCCGATGGCTGGGAAAGCGATCCGGCGCGGCGGCGGTCGGCCACGGCGGCGACCTTTGCGGCCTCGCTGGAACTGGTCAAGGAAGGACATCTGGAGATCCGGCAGAGCGAAACCTTTGCCCCGATTCACCTGCGCAGGAAGAATGATGACTGAGCGCGACGATATCGAACCCGGCCCGGATGCGGCGGGCGGTGCCGACGATGGCACGCTGTTCGAAGCTCCGCCCATGGGCGAACAGGAACGCATGGTCGAGGCGGTGCTGTTCGCCAGCGTCGAACCGGTCACCGTGCGCGATCTCGAAACGCGAATGCCGCATGGCAGCGATCCCGCCGAGGCGCTGGTACGGCTGCGCAAGCGCTATGAGGGGCGCGGGGTTCGCGTGGTGCGCGTGGGCGATGCCTGGGCGATTCGCACCGCGCCCGATCTGGGTTTCCTGATGCGCAAGGAAACGGTCGAAACCCGCAAGCTGAGCCGCGCGGCCATCGAAACCCTGGCGATCATCGCCTATCACCAGCCGGTGACACGGGCCGAGATCGAAGAGATCCGGGGTGTTTCGGTCAGCCGGGGCACCATCGACCAGTTGATGGAGATGGAGTGGATCCGGCTCGGCCGGCGCCGGATGACGCCGGGCCGTCCGGTGACATTCGTGGTGACGCCGGAATTCCTGGATCACTTCGGTCTGGAAACCGCGCGTGACCTGCCGGGGCTGAAAGAGCTGCGCGCGGCCGGGTTGCTGGAAAACCGCCCGCCACCGGGGGCGTCTGCACCACAGGCCGACGAAGACGATGACGGGGTCGAAACCGGCCAGTCCGAAATGTTCGAGGAGTAAGCCGATGAACCTGGACAGGCTGATCCACCGCGTGATCCGGATGCTGTCCCGCCGGGCTGTGAACAAGGGCATCAATGCGGGGATCGATCTGGCTGCATCGGGCGGAGACTCTCCCGATGCGAAGGCTGTTGCGCCACGCGACCGGCAGGCGCGGCAACAGCAGCGCCGCAAGGCCAAGCAGACCATGCGCCAGATGCGGCGGATGTCGAAGATGACGCGCCGGTTCTAGACGGCTATCGCCAGAGATCGGCGCGACTGGCGAAAATACCCTGCAACTTCGACAATAGCCGGTTGGCAAGACCGGGATGCGCCACTGTACCGGCGGCGAGCCGGTCCACGACCACTTCAACGGGGCAGGGCTGGCCGGTGACGGGGTCGAAATAGCGCGGGTAGTCGATCAGCGCAGCATGGACCAGCCCGGCGAGATCAGGGCGAGCGGTGCGCCGGTCCGGTGCCTCGCCCCGATCGTCCGTCAGGCCCCAGCCCGCATAGAACGGCGCGCCCAGCGTCACCACCCGGACGCCCCGCAACAGGGCCTCGAAACCCATCAGCGATGTCATCGTCCACAACTCGTCGACCTGTGACAGCAGCGCTGCCGGATCGGTCGCTGTTGCGACCAGATCGGCCACTGACAGGTCGTCGACCGCGCCCTTGCGCAGCCCGGCCTCGACATCCGGGTGAGGTTTGTAGATCAGAACAGCACCGGGATTGGCCACGCGCGCCGCGCGCAACAGCTCGGCATTGGTACGCACCACGCCGGTGCCGGTCAGGATCGACGCGTCATCTTCGACCTGTCCCGGCACCAGCACCTTATGTCCGGCGGGCAGGGCGGGCGCGGTTCCGCCAAGGTTGTATTTGCTCAGCCCGCCGCCCGTCAGTGCGGCGATCAGCGCCTCGGCGCGGCTGCGTTGGGTCGGGGTCAGTGTAGCCCGCTGTGCGATCAGGGCTTCCAGCCGCGAGGGCTGGCGCGGATCGTAGTAGATGCCCAGGTCGTCGGTGACCAGCGACAGCGGCGGCACCAGTTCCGCGCCCAGCCCGCGCGACCGCAGGAAGCCGTCTTCGACGCGTACCGCGCCGGACTGGTCCGGCCCGGTCTTGCCCGCCCAGACCATATGACGGCGGGCATCCGGCGGAGGATGATCCGAAAACACAACGCGTTTCTCGCGACCGAAAAACCGTTGCAGGGGGCGGCGTTTCCACAGGCGCATTCCGCTGGCGACCCAGCCCCGGTGATCCTCCCGCCAGGCCCGCGCCTGTGCCTCCAGCGTGTCCAGCACGGTTTCCAGATCGCAGAGCCGGTCTCGATAGGGATCGTACCAGCTGGGGTAGAGGATCATCGCAGCGGCAAAGAGCTGCGCGCGTGTCAGGTTGCGGCCTCGGCGGGGCAGGGGTGTTTCATCCACGCTTAGTCCCCAGCCGGCATAGAAAGGCTGGCCGAACACGCGGGGCTTGTGACCCGCGAGGATGGCTTCGAAGCCCAGTTGCGAGGACAGGGTATAGACCGCGACCGCGCCGTCGAGCAGATGCCAGGGGCTGACCGGGTCGGTCGACAACTCGACATGCCCGCCCGTGTCCGAGGTGTCGAAATGGCCCGGACGGAACCCCGACGCCGTCTCGGGATGGGCACGGATCAGGATGCGCGCACCGGGATTTTCGTCGCGCGCGGCCGTCAGCATGGCGTGGAACCGTGTCCGGTCGCCGCCGCTGGCCCGCACCGAGGCGTCGCCGCGTGTCTGGTCCACCACCAGCACATAGCCGGGGTCGGGCACCGGCAGATCGGGGTCGAACCCGCTGTATTTGCTCAGATGGGTCTCGCGCATCCGCGCGATCGCGTCACGGGCGCGATCGAGCATCGGGGTTTCGTCCAGCGGGTGGGTGGCCAGCAGGGTTTCCAGGTCCGACGGTTGCGCGGCGTCGAAATGCACGCCTGTGCGGTCGATCAGCAACCCCAGCGGCGGTTCGCCGGCGCGGCCGGGATGCAGGGATCGCAGGAATGCGTCTTCGATCCGCCACACCGGCACTCCGCGTCGCGCCGCAACCGCCCGCCCGCGCCAGGCGGTGGGGCTGTCGCCCCAGATGGCAACCGCATCCCCGGGGCCGGGCAGACCCGTGCGGATCGGTGAACCGGCGAGTGACAGGATACGCCGGATGCGTCGGTTCAGGAAACCGCCGTTATAGGCATAGAGCCGGGGTTTGCCCGTTTTCCCGACGCGTTCAGGGCCGGGCACGGGACTAGTTGGCGAGGGTCTTGACGCTTGCCAGCGGGGTCAGCGAACCGATCAGCAGCGAAAGCGTTTTCGACCACTGGGTAAAGGGGGCCTCGGTCACATAGACCGTATCGTCGTCGCGGATGATGAAATCGCGCGCCACGAACATACCGTTCTGTTCGGTCAGGTTCAGCACATAGACCATGCGCTGCGGCCCGCTCAGATCGGTGCGGCCCAGCACATTGTTGGCGACCTTGGGGTATTCCTCGCGGAAGACGAAGATGCCGGTGGGATCCGACGCCGCGCCGACGAGCCCGCCCACCTGTGCCACCGCCTCGATGGCCGACAGATCCTTGCTTTCGAAGGGGACGCGCGCCTGCGTGCCGGTCGCACCCATGGCGACATAGGACCGGGTGTCTTCCTCGACCAGAATCCGGTCGCCGCCGCGCAGCGCGATGTCGAGCGACGGGTTCGAGAAGATGTCCTGGAACCAGACCTTGCCGCGCGTGCCGCCGCGGATGACGGTGACCTGAGCGATCTTGGGTTCGACCGTCACGCCGCCGGCCTTGGCCAGCATTGACGACAGCGATCGTGTAGAGCGCTCGATCGGATAGACACCCTGCGCGCCGACCGCGCCGACAAGCGATACGGTCGAGCCGTCGCCCGCCAAGCGGCGCACCTGCACCTGCGGGTCGGGGGTCTGTTCATCCAACTGCTGCGTGATCGATTCGCGCAACTGGTTGGGCGTGTTGCCGGCGGCGCGGATACGCCCCGCATAGGGCACAAAGATAAACCCGGCGCTGTCCACCTGCACCTCTTCCAGCGCGGTGGCGTTGCCCGTGGCGCCGGCCAGCAGCCCGTCATCGACGTTTTCCCAGATCGTCAGGCCCAAGACGTCGCCGGGACGGATCGTATCCGAGGTGAGCTGTGCGGCATTGGTAAACTCGCGCGAGAAACCCAGCGACGGGATAACGTCCGTGGCCTTGGCCACGCGGTTGTCGACGTCGACGATGAAGGCATCGCCGCCCTTCGCGACCGATCCGGCCTCGATCTGCGACTTGTTCGGGCCGACCTGGGGCAGGGCACACGCGGCGAGCGCCCCCGCAACGATCAGTGCGGCGGCGGGACGAACCCAGCCGAAGGTCTTGGTTGTCACTGCTCTTTCTCCTCGAACGCGGGTACCGGCTGCGGTCGGTTTGCCGTTCAGATTAAGGGATTGCAATATTTTATCCAGATTGCGCAAGGGCCGGCGTCAACTGATGGCCCGCAACTGTTGCCGGGGTGCCGCTTTGCCGGACCTGAACGCGTCATAGGGATCTTCGTCCATCAGCATCATGTCCACCACGTGGCGCAACAGCTGCCGCCGCCCCCGGGCCGAGTAGAAGCCGCCCGGCACCTGGCTGGTTTCCAGCAGGAAACGCCGGTAATCCTTGTAGGCGCGGCTGTCGGGGCGGGTGGCTCCGGCAAAGAACTCGGCCAGCGGCCGCGTCGATACGAATTCGGGCTTATCGTAGACGGCTGCACCGAACACCCTGAGCGGGATGCCCCGCCACAGGACCTGCTGCGCGGCGGTCGAGTTTACCGTGACCGCGCTGCGCGCGTCCTCGAGCAGTTGCGCCAGCTTGCCGCCGCGCACGTAGTGGATGCGATCCGCGATCCCGTGCGCTGCCGCGAGGCGCCGAGTTTCGGCGCGAACAGGTGTCCGGCCATCCTCAAGCGGGTGCGCCTTGATGACCAGATGGTGGTGGCGCGGCGCACCCGCCGCGAACCCCGCGATCACCTGTTCCAGGAATTCGGTCATCGTGGCAAAGGGCGAATGTTCCTGAAACGAACTGTCATGTTCCAGTTGCAGCAGCGCCAGGTGATAGGGAAAGCCGCCATTGCGCACCCGCCGCGTGGCGATCCGCCGTTCAGTCGCATGGACCGGCATCAGCAGCAGGCGTTTCAGGTAGAGCCGGAATTCCGCATGTACGGTCAAGGCCCGATGGGCGCGAAAATTGGGGTAGGCGCGGTTTCGGAACATCACGAACCAGTGGTACAGCGCGCCATAGAACACATGCTGGCGCATGTCGCCCCAATGGGCGGGCGGCAGCGGGGCTTCGAGGTCGGACAGGGCCAGCGCGGCGCGCATGTCGTCGATCGTCAGGCCCATCAGCCGCGAATTTCCGTTCGAACCGCCTCGTTCGTAGGTCACCCAGAACGGCCGCATGTAGCCTTCTTCGAACACATGTACCGTCAGACCGCGTTCCCGCGCCTGCCGGACCGCCTCGGCGTGGATGGCACGGGTGTCGCCATAGAGCACGATATCGGTGATCCGGTGTTCGTCGTACAGGCGCGCCAGAGTTTCGGGCCATTCCTCGGGGGCGCGGTCGAAGGCGACATAACCCGGCGCGCGAAACCAGAAGGCGCGGTCGCCCGCGTTGAACCCGACCCGGACGACCCGCGCCCCGGCGGCACGCAGCATGGTGCCCAGCCCGTGAAAAAACGGACCGTGCGGGCCCTGCAGGAACAGGAACGTGCGGTTTGCCGCCGCAATGTCATTCTTTGTTGTCATGGCGGTGCAGCCTGGGGGCAGAGTGGTTAACGGACTATGACCGTGCGGCGACCAAGGTGCAAGGATGCCCCTTGTGGCTCTGGCCCTGCGGGTCTAGGTCACTGGGCGAGCTTAACCGGGCGGAGACAAGGTAAATGTTTACCGGCATCATCACCGATATCGGCACCGTGACCGAACTCGACCAGGCGGGCGATCTGCGCGCGCGCATTGCCACGGGGTACGATACGGCGAGCATCGACATCGGCGCCTCGATTGCCAGCGATGGCGTCTGCCTGACCGTGGTGGCGCTCGGGCCCGACTGGTACGACGTGCAGATCAGCGCAGAAACGGTATCGAAGACCAATCTGGGCGATTGGTCCGTCGGCCATCGCGTCAACCTGGAACGCGCGCTGCGCGTGGGCGACGAACTGGGCGGGCATATCGTGTCGGGTCATGTGGATGGCGTGGCCGAGGTTGTCGCGGTCGCGGACGAGGGCGACAGCACCCGCGTCACGTTGCGCGCGCCGGCCGCCCTGGCGCGGTTCATCGCCCCCAAGGGGTCGGTAGCGCTCAACGGGACCTCGCTGACGGTCAATGATGTGGACGGGTGCGATTTCGGTATCAATCTGATCCCCCATACGCAGGAGGTGACGACCTGGGGCGGTGTTGCGCCAGGGCATCGTGTGAACCTCGAGATCGATACGCTGGCCCGTTATGTGGCCCGGCTGTCAGAGGCAGGCTGAGGCCGGTTCCCACGGCAGCCGGTGCGGCAGCGGGGGCCAGCCCCCGCACCCCCGGAGTTTATCTGGCAAGATGAAGGGCAGGGACGGGGCATTCCCGCACAGGATCGGGTGCGGTGGGGCTGGCTTTCGACCGGCGCGTGGTTTATCTGCGCGGTAACCTGCCGCGAAGGACGATCCGATGAGTTTTGAAGCCCCCGGCCCGGTGGAAACCGGCCTGCGCAATGCAATTGCCCCGATCGAGGAAATCATCGCCGAGGCGCGTGCCGGACGCATGTTTATCCTTGTCGATCATGAGGACCGGGAAAACGAAGGCGATCTGGTGATTGCTGCCGAATTTGCCGATGCCGAGGCGATCAACTTCATGGCCGCCCATGGGCGGGGGCTGATCTGCCTGCCGATGACGGCCGAGCGGATCGACCGTCTGGGTCTGCCGATGATGGCGGTGAACAACTCCTCGCGTCACGAGACCGCCTTTACCGTGTCGATCGAGGCGCGCGAGGGTGTCAGTACCGGCATTTCGGCGGCTGACCGGGCGCTGACCGTGGCGACCGCGATCAACGAACAGAACACCATGGCGCATCTGGCAACGCCGGGCCATGTCTTTCCGCTGCGCGCCAAGCAGGGCGGCGTGCTGGTGCGCGCCGGCCATACCGAGGCGGCCGTCGACATCGCGCGGCTGGCGGGGCTGAACCCCGCGGGCGTGATCTGCGAGATCATGAACCCTGACGGGTCCATGGCGCGGCTGCCCGATCTGGTGCGTTTCGCTGCCGAGCACGGACTGAAGATCGGGGCGATTTCCGACCTGATCGCGTATCGGGCGCGCAACGACAATTTGGTGGTCGAAACCGCGCGCGACACCGTCACCTCCGAATTCGGGGGTGACTGGGAGATGCGGATTTTCACCGACCAGAACCATGGGATCGAACATGTGGTGATGATCAAGGGCGATATCACCACGCCGGAACCGGTGCTGACGCGGGCCCACGCGCTACATGAAACGACGGACCTTTTGGGGCTGGGGTCGAAACCGGCCCGCGAATTGCCCCGCGCGATGGAAATGATCGCAGAGGAGGGGCGCGGCGTGGTGTGCCTGTTCCGCCAGCCGCGAAAGGCGCTCTATGCCGACGAGGATGAAGGTCCGCGCACGATCAAGCAGACCGGGCT
>CAYGNB010000072.1:0-7243 GCA_964351135.1 uncultured Rhodobacterales bacterium
GTGAGGGGCTGGCCCCTCACTCCTGCCGCACCCACATGCGCGGACAGCAGACAACAGGAGTGGTCAACTGCCGCTGCGGATCGGAACCAGTTGCTGCGCGACGCCCGCGACCAGAAGGTAAAGGCTGGTCGCCACCAGCCCCCAGATGGCCCAGCTTTCGGGATGGAAATTGACCCAGGCGGCCCAGGCGGCAAAGAAGGTCCAGGCCAGCGCCACCGGCAGCGACAGCGTGCGCCAGCGCTCGGTGCGCACGGGGTGGATGAATTTCAGCGGCAGGAACATCCCCACGGCAAGCACGGTCACCAGCGCAAGGCTGACCCAGAAATTCGGCTCCAGCGCAAAGATGACCAGCACCACCATGTTCCAGCATCCGGGGAAGCCGGAAAACGAATTGTCCTTTGTCTTCATGCGCGTGTCGGCAAAATACATCGCCGAGGCAAACGTGATGAGGATGATCGCCGCCCAGCCGGTCCAGCCGGCCATCAAGCCAGATTTGAACAGGGCAAAGGCGGGAATGAAAACATAGGTGAGATAATCGATGATCATGTCCAGCAGCACCCCGTCGAATTCCGGGGCATAGCGTTTCACGTCGAAATGCCGGGCCATCGGGCCATCGAACCCGTCCACCACGAAGGCCAAGACAAGCCACAGGAACATCAGGCTCCATTTGCCATCCGCCGCCGCCAGCAGGGCCAGCATGGCGAAAACGGCACCGGTGGCGGTGAAGAGATGAACAAGCAGGGCGCGGAATTCGGGAGTCATTGGGCCGTCATGGCGAATTGATGCGGGAAATGCAAACCCTCAGCTTCCGTTGGCGCGGGGATGGGCGCGGTTGTAAACCTCCATCAGCCGGGCGCTGTCGACCGCTGTATAGACTTGGGTAGTCGAGAGCGAGGCATGGCCCAGCAGGCTCTGGATCGCGCGCAGATCGCCGCCCGCATCAAGCAGATGGGTGGCAAAGCTGTGGCGCAGCGCATGCGGGGTGGCGGTGGCGGGCAGACCCAGCTGCATCCGTGCCCGTGCCATCACGCCGCTGATCAGGCGCGGGTTCAGTGCGCCACCGCGTGCGCCGCGAAACAGCGGGCCTTCGCGGGTCAGCGAGTGCGGGCAGAGTGCAGTATAGCGGTCCACCGCATCGCGCGCTGCTGGCAGGACCGGCACCATGCGTTGCTTGCCGCCCTTGCCGGTAATGCGCAGGCTGTCCGGCAGGGGCGCGTCGGCGCCGGTCAGCCCCAGCGCCTCGGAGATGCGCAGCCCGCACCCCCAGAGCAGCGTGACCACCGCGACGTCGCGCGCCGCAACCCAGGGCGTGTCCGATTGCAGCTCGACCCGTTCGATCACCGCGCGCGCCGCGTCCTGGGCCAGCGGGCGGGGCAGCTTGCGCTGGAATTTCGGCGCGCGGGCCGACAGCACCGCCGTGGGCTCGAAACCCTCGCGCTCGGCCAGCCAGCGGTAGAAGCTCTTGACCGCCGACAGCTTGCGCGCCAGCGATCGCGAACCGACGCCGCCGGCGCGGGTGGCGGCCATCCAACCGCGCATGTCTCCGGTCGTAATCCGCTCCAGCGCGCCCAGCCCCTGCGGGCCGCCGCGATGGGCGGTCATGAAGGCCAGGAAACCGACCAGGTCACCGCGATAGGCCTCGATCGTGTTGCCGGAGACGCCCGCCAGCGCCCGCTGCGCGTCGAGCCATCGCCCGAGCACATCGCGACAGGCGGGCGAGATCCCGGTCATTTCAACCAGCGGATCAGGCAGCGTTCGACAGCCCCGGCAAAGAAGGCGAGCAGATCGGTGCCCTGTTTCGGTTCGAACTGATGCGGGTCGGCCGATCCCAGAACCAGCAGGCCGGGCAGGCTGTCGGCCCCCAGGTGCAATTGCAGGCAGGCCTCGGACCGGACCTTGTCGGCGGCCTTGCCATGGATCTGCGGGGCGGGGGCGGAATTAACTCGCAGCGTCACCTGGCGCGCCATGTCGGTGCCGATGTAACGGGCAATGAAGCCGGGTTCGGCCAGTGTCAGCACGCCGCCCAGACGCGCGGGAACAGCTGCGGTCCCCGACGGCGCGCTTTCCAGCACCAGCGCCACCGATTCCAGCCGCAGGATCGCCGCGATACCGCCGCGCAGCAGTTGCAGCCCGGTATCGAAATCGTCGGCGTCCAGCAGCCGCAGGACCGCCGAATGCACCTGATTGGTGCCGGCGAGGTTGTCGTAAGCGGCGGAAACCACCGTTTCATGGGTGTCACGCAGGCGGTCGAGCCGCGATTCCAGCCGGTCCATCGCGATACCGCGCAGGTCGACGACATTGCCGCCCATGGCCTGGTCGTTGGCCGCGATCAGCGCGTTCATCACGTCGCGGTCGTCCAGAATCGCACCCGCGCGCGCGACAATCGCCGCCCGCAGGTCGTCGTCGAGATTTGCAGTGCTGCTCATGCCTGCCCCTATTTGTTTGTTGCTTTGACGGGAATCTAGCAGGGGTGATTCGCCAAATCCGCAACTTTTTGGCAAAGCGGTGCCAGATAGGGCAAAAAGGAAACAGGGCGGCGGTTAATCCGCCGCCCCGCCGTGAATTCCGTAAGTAATTACAAGATCTTCTGGCCGGTCTTTTCCCAGTCCGCCAGGAAGGTGGCCAACCCCTTGTCGGTCAGCGGGTGGCTGGCCATCGCCTTGATAACGGCGGGCGGGGCGGTAATCACGTCGGCGCCGATGCGGGCGCTTTCGGTGATGTGGTTCACGGTGCGGATCGACGCGGCGAGGATCTGGGTCTCGAACCCGTAATTGTCATAGATGGTGCGGATGTCGGCGATCAGGTCCATCCCGTCGGTGTTGATGTCGTCCAGCCGGCCGATGAAGGGCGAGATGAAGGTGGCGCCCGCCTTGGCCGCCAGGATCGCTTGGTTGGCCGAGAAACACAGGGTCACGTTAACCATGTTACCTTCGCCTGACAGTACCTTGCAGGCCTTGAGCCCGTCCCAGGTCAGGGGCACCTTGACTGCGATGTTTTCGGCGATCTGCGCCAGTTTGCGGCCTTCGGCAATCATCGCATCGGCTTCGGTGGCAACGACCTCGGCGGAGACAGGGCCATCGACGAGATCGCAGATTTCGCGGGTCACCTCGAGAATGTCGCGCCCCGATTTCAGGATCAGCGACGGGTTGGTGGTCACGCCGTCAACCATGCCCAGATCGTTCAGCTCGGCAATGGCGTCGATTTCGGCGGTGTCGACGAAGAATTTCATGGGGACAGCATCCTTTGATGGGTTGGCCTTGGTCGGGCTTGGCTTTACCCCATGAGGGGCGGGGCGGAAAGCCCCGGAAGAGACGTGGCAGCGCAGGTCGGCGGTGAGGGCAGGGTGGCGGAACCGGGGTTCTACAATGAGGGCGAACTGGTGGCGGTGCTGACCACCCAGCCACTGGACCGGACGCTGGATTACCGCGCGCCCGAAGGCGGCTGTTTCGCTGGCGCCTATGTCGAGGTGCCGCTGGGGCCGCGCAAGGTGCCGGGCGTGGTCTGGGGGCCGGGGCTGGGCGATTTCGATATTGCCAAGGTTCGGTCGGTGATCCGGGTGCTGGACGTGGCCCCGATGCGCGCCGAAATGCAGGAATTTCTGACCCGTATGGCCGCCTATACGCTGACGCCGTTGCCGGCGGTCTTGCGGCTGGCGACGCGCGCGCCGGGGCTGGGCGATCCGCCGTCGATGCGCAAGGTTTATCGGCTGGGTGACGGCAGGCCGGACCGGATGACCGAGGCCCGGACCCGTGTGCTGGCACTGCTGGAGGACTTTGGCGGTCTGGCCTTTACGCTCGGGGAACTGGCCGAACAGGCCGGGGTGTCACCATCGGTCATCAAGGGGCTGGTGGCGCAGGGCGCTGTGGCCGAGGAAGACACGCCGCGCGACCTGCCGTTTCCGCCGCTCGATCCCGCGCGGCCCGGCAAGGCGCTGACCGGCGATCAGGCGGCGGCGGCCGAGGCGCTGCGCGACGGGCTGCGCGCGGGGGGGTATGGGACCACCTTGCTCAAGGGTGTGACCGGGTCGGGCAAGACCGAGGTCTATCTGGAAGCGGTGGCGGAATGCCTGCGCGGCGGGCGGCAGGCGCTGGTGCTGCTGCCCGAGATCGCCCTGTCGGCCGAATTCCTTACGCGGGTCGAGGCGCGGTTCGGTGCGCGTCCGGCGGAATGGCATTCGGGTGTCACCCTGACCGAACGGCGGCGGGTCTGGAAGATGGCCGGGCAGGGCGGGGCGCAACTGGTGGTCGGGGCGCGGTCGGCATTGTTCCTGCCGTTTCGCGATCTGGGCCTGATCGTCGTCGATGAGGAACACGACACCTCCTACAAGCAGGAGGACGGCGTGCTTTACAATGCCCGCGACATGGCGGTGCTGCGTGCCTCTATCGCGGGCGCGCGGGTGGTATTGGCCAGCGCCACGCCCTGCCTGGAAAGCTGGGCCAATGCCGAGGCGGGCAAATACGACCGGCTGGAACTGACGGCGCGGTTCGGCGCGGCGGTGCTGCCCGAGATGCGCGCCATCGATATGCGCGCCGAGCGGATGCAGGCGGGATGCTGGATATCGCCGACCCTGCGGGATGCGGTTCAGGACCGGCTGGCGCGTGGCGAACAGGCGCTGCTGTTTCTCAACCGGCGCGGCTATGCGCCGGTGACGCTGTGCCGGGCCTGCGGTCAGCAGGTGGGGTGTTCGCAATGCGACGCACGCATGGTCGAACACCGGTTCCTCAAACGTCTGATGTGCCACCAATGCGGCGAGACGCAGCCGATGCCCGAGACCTGCCCGTCCTGTGGCGCCGAGGGCCGGATGGCCCCGGTCGGCCCCGGTGTCGAACGCATGGCCGAAGAGGCCGCGGCCTGTTTTCCCGATGCCCGGATCGCGGTGCTGAGTTCGGATCTGTTTTCCAGCGCACGGGCGCTGAAGGAGGGGATCGAGGCAATCGCGGAGGGCGGCGCTGACATTATCATCGGCACGCAACTGGTTGCAAAAGGACACAATTTTCCGCTGCTGACGCTGGTAGGCGTGATCGACGCCGATCTGGGGTTGCAGGGCTCGGACCTGCGCGCCGCCGAACGCACATTCCAGCTGATGCGGCAGGTGGCCGGGCGTGCGGGACGCGCCGACAAGCCGGGCACCGCGCTGTTGCAGACGTTCCAGCCGGAACATCCGGTGATCCGCGCCATTCTGGGCGGTGACGAGGAAGCGTTCTGGCGTGCCGAGGCCGCGCAGCGCGAGGCCGCGGGGATGCCGCCCTATGGGCGCATGGCGGGGATCATCCTGTCGGGCAGCGATTCGGGCGCGGTGTTCGATCTGGGCAACGCGCTGGCGCGCAACGATGCGCCGTTGCGCGCCGTCAATGCGCAGGTGTTCGGCCCTGCGCCAGCGCCGATTGCCCGTATCCGTGGCCGCCACCGGGTCCGGCTGCTGGTCAAGGCGCCCAAGGGCGTGGCCCTGCAGGAGGCGCTGACCCGCTGGCTGGGACCGGTACGGCTGAAGGGTGACGCGCGGCTGGCCGTCGATATCGACCCGCAGAGCTTCTACTGACCGGGGGGCAGTCCGGCCTCGGCGGCATGGGCCTCGCAGAACGCGTCGGCACGCTGTTTCGCCGGGCGGTCGCGCAGCCGGTCGGCATAGGCGCGAAAGGCCGGGCGATCCTCGATCGACTTGAAATCGAGCCCCCAGATCACGTGTGAACCGACATAGACATCGGCGGCGGAAAAAACGGGACCGGCCACATGATCCTGTGCCGTTACCGCCAGTTCCAGCGCGTCCATGGTCCGGTCAAAATTGCCGTAACCGGCCATCCGCTCCTGGTCTTTGGCCACCTCGAACCCCAGCGCGCGGTTGGTCGCCGCAGCTTCGAGCGGGCCCGCGGCAAAGAACAGCCAGCGGTAATAGGCCGCCCGATCCGCCGGGGCAGGGGCCAGGCCGGCCTCGGGAAAGGCATCGGCCAGATAGGCGCAGATCGCCGCGCATTCCGAAACCACCTGTGCCCCGTGCACCAGCACAGGGACCTTCCCCATCGGGTTCAGGCGGCGAAAATCGGGTGCTGTCATTCCGGCGCCGTAGCCGATCCATTCCACCTCATACGCAGCGCCGACCTCTTCGAGCATCCAATGGGCGATGCGGGCGCGGGACATCGGGTTGCTGTAGAGCGTGAGCGGAGCGGACATGGGCGGGCCTCGTTCGGTTGGAATCGACGTCAGCGTCGCATGGGCTGCGCCGCCGATCCATCCCGGTCGCGTCGGTTCGTGCTGTGCAGGCATGCACAATAATTACGCGTCCGCTCTTTCTTCTCGCATTGGAAAATTAACAGGCGTATGAGCTTGGCATGGCCCAGATCATGCATCTTGCCGATGCGCGGAACCTGCCGCTCTGGCGCAGGCCGGTTTCGCTGCTCTTCCTGACCGCCATGGCGATGCCGGTGGCGTTCTATTCGTGGTATGCGCTGCTCAACAATTTCGTGATCGAGGCCGCCGGTTTCGACGGTGCCGATATCGGTCTGTTGCATACGGTGCGCGAGATCCCCGGCTTTCTGGCCGTGGGCGTGATCGCGATCATCATCTTTGTCCGCGAACAGGTCCTGGGGCTGGTTTCTTTGGTGATGCTGGGCGTGGCCACAGCCTTTACCGCGTGGTTCCCGTCGCTGGGCGGGTTGCTGGCGCTGACGCTGCTCAGTTCTATCGGCTTTCACTATTACGAGACGGTGAACCAGTCACTGCAGTTGCAATGGCTGCCGAAACTTCGCGCGCCCCAGATTCTGGGCTGGCTGATGGCCGCAGGTTCGGCGACCACGCTGGTGGTGTTCGTGCTGATCGTCCTGATGTGGGAGACGCTGAACCTGTCCTACAACCTGGTGTTCATGGTTTCGGGCGGGTTCACGGCACTGGTGGCGATCTTTGCGCTGCTGGCCTATCCGCAGTTCGAGGCGCCGCATCCGCAGGTGAAAAAGATGGTGCTGCGGCGACGCTACTGGCTCTACTACGCGCTGCAGTTCATGGCCGGGGCGCGGCGTCAGATCTTCATGGTCTTTGCCGGGTTCATGATGGTCGAGAAATTCGGCTTTGAAGTGCATGAACTGACCAGCCTCTACCTGATCAACCTTGTCATCAACATGGCCGTGGCGCCGGTGCTGGGACGGCTTGTGGCACGGTATGGCGAACGGCGGACGCTGATCTGCGAATATGTGGGGCTTGCCTGTGTGTTCCTGGCCTATGGCGGTATCTACTGGTTCGGCTGGGGCGTGCT
>CAYGNB010000072.1:7343-11376 GCA_964351135.1 uncultured Rhodobacterales bacterium
GCGGAGTAGCCCATGTCAGGACGCGGCCGGTTCCTGACCGGATCGACCATGGGGCACGTGGTGCGGATGACGCTGACCGGCGCCATGGGGATCACCTTTGTCTTTGTGGTCGATGCCGCCAACCTGTTCTGGATCTCGCTGCTGGGTGACGCGCGGCTGGTGGCGGCGGTAGGCTTCGCCTTTGCGGTGCAGTTCTTTTCGGTGTCTTCGGGCATCGGGCTGATGATTGCCTCGACCGCGCTGATTTCGCGGTCGATCGGAGCGGGAAACCGCGCGCAGGCGCGGCGACACGCTGCAAGCGCCGTGGTGATCGCTGGGTGTACCCAGTTTTCGGTAGCCACCTTGCTGATCGTGTTCCGGCACGAGTTGCTGGCGCTGGTGGGCGCGCAGGGGGAAACCGCGGCCATGGCGGCGCGCTATCTGGCTATCTCGCTGCCGTCGCTGGGTGTGATGGCCATCGGCATGATCGCCAATGGCGCGCTGCGGGCCGAGGGCGACGGGCGGCGGTCGATGCTGGTTACGCTGCTGTCCGGTGCCGTGGCGATGGTGGTCGATCCGGTGATGATCTACGGGCTGGGCTGGGGTCTGGACGGTGCGGCCTGGGGGCTGGTGCTGTTCCGGTTCGTGATGATGGGGATCGCGCTGCGTTTTGCCGTCTTTACCCATGACCTGATCGCGGTGCCGCGCCTGACCGATATCGTGGACAGCCTGCGCCCCTATTTCACCATCGCGCTGCCGGCGATCCTGACCCAGCTCGCCACGCCGGTGGGCGGCTACATGCTTACCGGCGTGATGTCGCAATATGGCGACGATGCGATGGCGGGCTGGGCGGTGGTCGGGCGGCTGCTGGTGGTGGCCTTTGGTGGCATCTTTTCGCTGGCAGGTGCGATCGGCGGCATATTCGGGCAGAATTTCGGGGCCTGCGATTACGGGCGTGTGCGGCAGACCTATCGTGACGCGCTGATCTTTGGGCTCGCCTACGTGCTGGTCACATGGGCGGTGCTGGCGCTGGCCGGGCACGCTGTGGTTGACGCCTTTGCGCTGTCGCCAGAGGGGGCCGGGGTCGTGCTGGCCTTTACCCATATCGCCGCCGGCGGGTTTCTGTTCACGGCCGGGCTCTATGTCGCCAACTCGGCCTTTAACGCCATGGGCAAACCGGTGCGTGCCACGATGATGAACTGGCTGCGCGAAGGCGCGCTGACGCTGCCCTTTGCGCTGCTGCTGTCGGGCTGGTTCGGGGCGACCGGCGTGGTTTATGCGCAGGCGGCCACCGGCATCGCGGTGGGGCTGCTGGCCGGAGCCTGGGGCTGGTATTTCGTACGCGGGCTGGACCGGCGGATGGTGCCGCCGCTTGACCTCGAACCGCCGCGCCCCTACGCCAATGCCGACCGTTTCCGGAGACGCTGATGCCCACCTATACCGCACTGACCACCCTGACCGGCAAATCCCAGGCCGAGGCGCTGGGCGAGGCGATGGAACGGCTCGACCCCGAACCGACTGGCATCGGTGTGTTCGAGGTCGAGGACGGATCGGGCCTGTGGGAGGTCGGTGGCTATTTCACCGACGCCCCGGACGACGCGGCGCTGGCGCTGCTGGCCGTGGCGTTTGGCGCGAAACCCTTTGCGGTTTCCGAACTGCCCGAAACCGACTGGGTGGCCCATGTGCGCCGGGAACTGGCCCCGGTCGAGGCGGGACGGTTTTTCGTTTATGGCAGCCATGACGCCGACAGGGTGCCTGCCGACAAGATCCCGCTGCTGATCGAGGCGGCGATGGCCTTTGGCACCGGCCATCATGGCACCACGCTGGGGTGCCTGCGGGCGCTGGACCGGCTGATCGCTGACGGGTTTGCGGCGGCGCGCGTGGCGGATGTCGGTTGTGGCACCGCGGTTCTGGCGATGGCGGCGGCACGGGTCTGGGGCGGCGAGGTGATCGCCTCGGATATCGACCCGGTGGCGGTCGACGTTGCCGAGGCCAACCTGCAGGCCAACGGCATGGGTGGCGCGGTGTGCTGTGTCGAGGCCGCGGGGTTCGGTCACGAGGTACTGGCGCAGGCCGCGCCCTATGACCTGATCTTTGCCAATATCCTGAAGGGGCCGCTGATCGCGCTGGCCCCGGATCTGGCGGCGCATCTGCGTCCCGGCGGCCATGCGATCCTGTCGGGGATCCTGAACGAACAGGCCGACGAGGTGGCGGCGGTTTATGCCGGGGCGGGGCTGACCGAGACCGGGCGCGAACAGATCGGTGAATGGACGACGCTGCTGCTGACGCGGAGCTGAGCCTGCGCGGCGTTAACGAAGCCCGCAGGAATTGATGCGTGTTTTAGGCATTTGCCGCAATTTCGCCATAATCGAACCGTAACCCCTGTTCCAGTTGGTGTGTGGGGCCTGTTTTGCCCGGAGACGGTTCATGTCTGGTATCGATTCCGATTTTGACGATCGCTTGCGCCGTGTGAACAGCCGCGGCCGCGTCGAGGGTGGGATGTCGCGCCCCGGTGGCCGGCGTCTCGTCCTGCCAGTGCGGGCAGCGGCGGTGTTTCTGGCGCTGTTCCTGGTGTTCAAAGGGGTCGCGATTGCCCATCTGGGCGGCGTGGCCTACGAAGCGCGGCTTGCTACGCTCGCACAGAGCGGCCTGCCCATGCGGATTGGCGTGGCAGTTCTGCAACCCGATCCGGCTTCGATACTGGTGGCGCGCAAGCTGAGGCCGTTGCTGCGCTGAATGCGTGGTTCCCGCGGCGCCCTGCTGGCCTGTTGTCATGCGGTGTCAAAGCGTTTGATGCCGGACCGATTTGCGGACTCGTACCCGCGTTGGAAACCCGCTACCAATTCGGGCAGACCCATCGGGGATCGACGACGCAGTTATCGGGAGACCACTGTATGACCATGCCGAATTCCACCGCCGAACTGGATCGGGCCGCGCATCTGCACCCCTATACCAATGCCCGCAAGCTGGAGGCCGAAGGCCCCCGCGTGATCGACCGGGGCGAAGGTGTTTTCGTGTTCGACGAACAGGGCAACAGCTATCTCGAAGGCCTGTCGGGTCTGTGGAGCGTGGGTGTCGGTTTCAATCAGCCGAGGCTGGTCGAGGCGGCGGCCGAGCAGATGGCCAAGCTGCCCTATTACCACACCTTCGCGCAAAAGACCCACGGGCCGGCGGCCCGGCTGGCCGACAAGCTGGTTGAAATGACGCCCGAGGGGCTGACCCGGATCTTCTTTACCTCGTCCGGGTCCGAGGCCAACGATACCGTGGTCAAGATGGTATGGTATTTCAACAATGCCCGTGGCCGGCCGGAAAAGAAGAAGTTCATCGCGCGCCTGGGGGCGTATCACGGTATCACCGTCGCGTCGGGGTCGCTGACGGGGTTGCCGTGGAACCATACGGATTTCGATCTGCCGGCGATCCCGGTACGTCATGTGACCAGCCCCAACGCCTGGCAGAACGCCCGCGACGGCGAGAGCGAAGCCGATTTCGCTCAGCGCCTGGCGGATGAGCTGGAGGCGGTGATCGCGGAGGAAGGGCCCGAAACCATCGCCGCCTTTATCGGCGAGCCGCTGATGGGGGCCGGTGGCGTGATCGTGCCGCCCGAAGGATACTGGGACAAGGTGCAGGAGATCTGCCGCCGCCACGAGATCCTGATCGTGGCCGATGAGGTGATCACCGGGTTCGGTCGCACCGGCAACCTGTGGGGCTGCGACACGTTCGGGATCAAGCCGGACGTGCTGGTGATGTCGAAACAGCTGACGTCGAGCTACATGCCGCTGGCCGCGATCGCGATTTCAGACGAGATCTATCAGGGGATCGCCGACAACACCGCGCGGCACGGTACCTTCGGGCACGGGTTCACCGCGTCGGGGCACCCGGTCGCGACCGCGGTGGCGCTCGAGAACATCGCCATCATCGAGGAACAGGGTCTGGTGGCCAATGGCGCCGCCGTGGGTGCGTTGCTGCAGGCCGAATTGCGCAAGCGGTTCGGAGATCACCCGCTGGTGGGCGAGGTGCGCGGCACCGGCATGATCGCGGCCGTACAGCTCTGCGC
>CAYGNB010000073.1:0-2441 GCA_964351135.1 uncultured Rhodobacterales bacterium
TCGGCAAGGTGGAAAAGGCGATCCGTGAAAGCGGGTTGGGGATCAACCCGCAGACCAATGGCACGATCATCATGCTGCCGATCCCGGAGCTGAACGAGGAACGCCGCCGGGAACTGGGCAAGGTTGCTGGGCAGTACGCCGAACATGCGCGCGTTTCGATCCGTAATGTGCGCAAGGACGGCATGGATCAGATCAAGAAGGCCAAGACCGACGGGCTGTCCGAGGACGATCAGAAGTTCTGGGAAAACGAAGTTCAGGAGCTGACCGACCGGATGGTGGCGGCTGTTGACAACGCGCTGGAGACGAAACAATCCGAAATCATGCAGGTTTGACCAGGGCGATGCCGCGCGACCCAGAAACCGGATCGCAGGCGGCGGGCCCGCGTCATGTGGCGATCATCATGGATGGCAACGGCCGCTGGGCGCAGGCGCGCGGGCGGCCGCGGCTTTTCGGCCATCATGCCGGCGCGCGCCGCGTCCGCGAGGTGGTTGCCGCATGCCCGGATCTGGGCATCAAATACCTGACCATCTTCGCCTTTTCGACCGAGAACTGGAAACGGACCCAGGCCGAGGTGGCCGGGTTGATGAACCTGTTCCGCCGCTACATCACCAAGGAAGCCCGCGCCCTGGCCGAGCGCGGCGTGCGGGTGCGTTTCATCGGCGATCGGGTGCGTCTGGACAAGAAGCTCATCGCGCTGATGGATCAGCTGGAAAAGCTGACCGAG
Organism: uncultured Rhodobacterales bacterium; assembly: GCA_964351135.1. Taxonomy (GTDB): domain Bacteria; phylum Pseudomonadota; class Alphaproteobacteria; order Rhodobacterales; family Rhodobacteraceae; genus Pukyongiella. The sequence goes on from CAYGNB010000073.1 coordinate 725, forward strand.
AAGAACGAGCTGATCAACCTGACGATCGCGCTGAACTATGGTGGCCGCGACGAGGTGGCGCGCGCCACACGGCGCCTGGCGCAGGATGTGGCCGACGGCAAGCTGCTGCCGCAGGACGTGGACGAGGAAACCCTGCCGCGCTATCTCGATACCCGGGTGCTGCCCGATCCCGACCTGGTGATCCGCACCAGCGGCGAGGCGCGGATCTCGAATTTCCTGCTCTGGCAGTCGGCCTATTCCGAATACGAATTCATCGATACGCTCTGGCCCGATTTCACGGCGGAAGAACTGGCCCGGCTCTGCGCCAGCTATGGTGGACGCGAACGCCGGTTCGGTGCGGTCATCGCATGAGTTTCTCGGCATGAGCGGCGACGGGCGCTGGTCCGATCTGGCCGCGCGGGTAGGCTCTGGTGTCGTACTGGTGGTGATCGGGTTGGGCGCCGTGGTGCTGGGCGGCCATGTCTTTCACGTCTTTATCGCGCTGGTATGCGGGGCGATGGTCTGGGAACTGGCCCGTATGCTCGATCCCGACACCGGGTCGCGCGCCCTTGTTCTGGGAGCTATGGGTGGGGCGGCTCTGATACTATCGCTCTACGTTCCGGGTTCGGTGGCGGCGGCGGTACTGCTTGTGCCGGCATTGATTGGCGCGGCGCTGCTGGGCAGGTGGCGACTAGTCTTTGCGGTCTTCGCCGCCGTGATTGGCCTGGCCGGGTATGAAATGATGGGGCTGCGCGATCAATTCGGCTGGATCTGGATGCTGTGGCTGGTTCTGGTCGTCGTAGCGTCGGACATATTGGGCTATTTCGCGGGTAAATCGCTAGGCGGGCCGAAGTTCTGGCCCCAAATCAGCCCCAAGAAGACCTGGTCGGGCACGATTGCCGGCTGGATCGGTGCCGCCGTCGTTGGGTTCGTCTTTGCCCGGATGCAGGGGCTTGGGGCGCAACTGGTCGTTTTCTCGGTGATCGTCGGCCTTGCCGGCCAGATGGGCGACATTGCCGAAAGCGCGGCCAAGCGCGCGGTCGGCGTCAAGGATTCCAGCGCGCTGATTCCCGGTCACGGTGGCTTGCTGGATCGGTTCGACGGCATGCTGGGTGCCTCGGTCTTCGTGTTTCTGGTGCAGGCTTTGTTCGGGCTGCCGCTGGGCAGCGGGTGACCGGCTGATGCGACGTGTCTCCATTTTCGGCGCCACCGGGTCGATCGGGCAAAACACGATTGACCTGATCGCCCGCGACCTGGACCGGTATGACGTCGTGGCTCTGACCGGCGGGCACAACATCGCGCAACTGGCTGCGGATGCGCGCGCGTTGCAGGCGCAGGTCGCGGTGACAGCCCATGAAGAGCTGCTGGGCGACCTGCGCGCGGCGCTGGCGGACACCGGGGTCGAGGTTGCCGCAGGGACGGCGGCCCTGTCCGAGGCCGCCTCGCGGCCTTGTGACTGGGTGATGTCCGCCATCGTCGGTGCGGCCGGTCTGGCACCGGGACTTGCGGCGCTCGGACAGGGGGCAACGCTCGCACTGGCCAACAAGGAATCGCTGGTCTGCGCCGGGGATCTGGTACTGCGTACCGCGCGCGAGAACGGCGCGCGGCTGCTGCCGGTCGATAGCGAACACTCTGCCGTATTCCAAGCGTTGGCGGGCGAGGATATCGAGGCCGTCGAGCGTATCATCATTACCGCTTCGGGTGGGGCATTCCGGGACTGGCCGCTGGAGAAGTTGTC
>CAYGNB010000073.1:2541-11127 GCA_964351135.1 uncultured Rhodobacterales bacterium
TCATCATTACCGCTTCGGGTGGGGCATTCCGGGACTGGCCGCTGGAGAAGTTGTCTTCGGCAACCGTCGAACAGGCCAGCGCGCATCCCAACTGGGACATGGGGCAGCGGATAACCATCGACAGCGCATCCATGTTTAACAAGGCGCTGGAGCTTATTGAAACCAAAGAATACTTTGGCGTTCCTCCAGAGAAGATCGAAGTGCTGGTGCATCCTGAATCTCTAGTCCACGCACTGGTGGGGTTTCGCGATGGGGCGTTACTGGCTCATGTGGGCGCGCCCGACATGCGTCACGCGATCGGTTACGCGCTGCATTGGCCGGAGCGGCGTGACCTGCCGGTCGAACGGCTGGATCTGGCGCAGGTGGGCAGCCTCAATTTCCGTGCCCCAGAAGACGCGCGATACCCCGCGCTGCAGCTGGCGCGTGCGGTGATGGCGCGGGGCGGCCTGGCCGGTGCCGCCTTCAACGGCGCCAAGGAACGCGCGCTGGACGGCTTCATCGCCGGGCGCATCGGTTTCACCGCCATGGCCACGGTGGTCGAGGCCGTGCTGGAGCGGTTCGAGGCGCGGCGCGGGCTGCTCGATTCCGAGATGACGCTTGATAACGTCATGGAAACTGACCATCTGGCAAGGACATGGGCCGACGAGGCCATGATGAAACAAGCAGGGTAACGGTTTTGGACGCAGTATCGCTCATCCCGCAATTCGGTGGGGCGCTCTATACGCTCGCGGCCTTTGTGGTGGCGCTGTCGGTGATTGTCGCAGTGCACGAATACGGGCACTACATCGTGGGGCGCTGGTCGGGGATTCAGGCCGAGGTGTTTTCGATCGGGTTCGGCCCCGTGCTGTGGTCGCGCACCGACCGCCGGGGGACGCGCTGGCAGGTCGCGGCGCTTCCCTTTGGCGGCTACGTGAAGTTTCTTGGCGATGCGGATGCCGCGTCGGCCGGACCGGACGAAGCGGTGATGGAAGCCGCCGCGCAGGATCCGGCACAGTTGAGGCGTACCATGCACGGCGCACCGCTGTGGGCACGGGCAGCGACGGTCGTTGCCGGGCCGCTTTTCAACTTCGTGCTGTCAATCGTTGTTTTTGCGGGCATTTTCATGCTGCAGGGCGAGGCGCGCGACCCGCTCACGGTGGGCGAGATTCACGCGCTGCCGGGCGGGGCCCACGATCTGCGCCCGGGCGACGAGATCCTCGGTCTGGGCGGTGTGCCGCTGCCGGGTGACGACGGCGGCAACTGGGACGCACTGGTCAGTCAGCTTCAGGGCGCCGGCCCGGTCATCTATGATATCCGCCGCGACGGAACCGAGCGGAGCGTCGAAGGACCGCACCCGTTCCCGGCGCTGGTCAGCCAGGTTGCGCCGCGCAGCGCGGCGATGGACGCCGGGCTGCGTGGCGGCGATGTCATTGTCGCCATTGACGAGGCGCCGATATTCAGTTTCGACGATCTGAAAACGGCGGTCGAGGGCGGCAATGGCAGGGCCATGCTGCTGTCGGTCTGGCGTGGCGGCGACATGATCGACCTGACGTTGGCGCCGCGCCGCACCGACGAACCGCAGGACGGTGGCGGCTTTGTCACCAACTGGCGCATTGGCGTGATCGGAGGCATGGCGTTCGAACCCGCCACGCAGACCGCCGCGCCGGGCGCGGCGCTGCTGGGTGGAGTGGCGCAGACCTGGCGCATCGTCGAAAGCTCGTTGTCGGGGCTGTGGCACATGGTGACCGGCGCGATCAGCACTTGCAATATCTCGGGACCGGTCGGCATCGCCGAAACCTCGGGCGCGATGGCGGCGCAAGGGGCGCAGAGCTTCATCTGGTTCATCGCGGTGCTGTCCACGGCGGTGGGGTTGCTGAACCTGTTCCCGATCCCCGTTCTGGACGGCGGCCACCTGCTGTTCCACCTTTACGAAGCCGTTGCGGGGCGTCCGCCCAGCGACGGTGCGCTGCGCATCCTGATGGCGACGGGGTTGGCGCTGATTCTGACGCTGATGCTGTTTGCGGTGGCAAATGACCTGATCTTCTGCTGATCCGCGCCGAAATTGCGGCCTCTGCGGTTTTGACAACCCTCTCCAATCCCGATAGTGACGTTCTTCAACAGGGGCTCTTTTCGGAACGAGGGACATGAGATTCGGAAAGACGGCAGGCAAATCCTGCGTTCAGCAGGGCAAAGGAACCCAGATGTTGTATAGGCTGGCACCGGCGCTCGCCCTTGTCATTGTCACGGTTCTGGCAGGTGTTCCGGGAACGGCTCGGGCGCAGAACTACACCTTCAATTCGGTCAAGGTCGAAGGCAACCAGCGGATCGAAACGGCCACAATCGTCAATTACGCGGGCCTCGAACGCGGCAAGCGGGTCAGCGCCGGGGAACTGAACGACGCCTACCAGCGTATCCTTGGCAGCGGCGTGTTCGAAACGGTCGATCTGGTTCCCCAGGGCAGCACGCTGGTGATCAAGGTCAGCGAGTACCCGACCATCAACATCGTCAACTTCGAAGGCAACCGCCGGCTGAAGGACGAGAACCTGGAAAAGATCATCGAGTCGAAACCGCGCCGGGTGTTCAGCCCCGAGCGCGCCGAGCGCGATGCCGCGACCCTGGCCGAGGCCTATTCGCAGCAGGGGCGGGTTTCGGCGCGGGTGACCCCGCGGATCATCCGCCGCAGCGAAAACCGTGTCGACCTGGTGTTCGAGATCGCCGAGGGCGACGCGATCGAGGTGGAGCGGATCAGTTTCGTTGGCAACCGGGCCTATTCCGACCGGCGGCTGCGCCGGGTTCTGGAATCCAAACAGGCCGGTTTCCTGCGCACCTTCATCCGTTCGGACACGCTGATCGAGGACCGGATCGAGTTCGACAAGCAGGTGTTGCGGGATTTCTACCTGTCGCGCGGCTATGTCGACATGCGGGTGCTCTCGTCCAATGTCGAATTCACCCGCGAACGCGACGCGTTCTATCTGGTAATCAACGTGCAGGAAGGTCAGCAGTTCAAATTCGGCCGGATCACCACCCGCAGCGAGATGCCCGGCGCCGATGCGGGCGAGTTTCAGGAAGCGCTGAAGATCAAGCCCGGCGTCGTGTTCTCGCCGTCGCTGGTCGAGAACTCGATTGCCCGCCAGGAACGTCTGGCCGTGCGAAAGGGCATCGATTTCATGCGTGTCGAGCCGCGGATCACCCGCAACGACCGCGATCTCACGCTGGATGTCGAGTTCGTGCTGACCAAGGGGCCGCGCGTCTTTGTCGAACGCATCGACATCGAAGGCAACACGACCACGCTCGACCGGGTGGTGCGCCAGCAGTTCCGCGTCGTCGAGGGCGACCCGTTCAACCCGCGTGAAATCCGCGAAAGCGCCGAACGGATCCGTGCGCTGGGGTTCTTTGAAACAACCGAGGTGGACGCCCGCGAAGGTTCGGCCCCCGGCAGTGTGATCGTCGATGTGGACGTGGCCGAACAGCCGACCGGGTCGCTCAACCTCGGCGGTTCCTATTCGGTTGCGGACGGTTTTGGTGTGGCGATCGGGTTCCGCGAAACCAACTTCCTCGGTCGCGGGCAGAGACTGTCCTTTACCGCGTCGACCGCGCAGGAATCGCAGCTTTACGTTCTGGGGTTCACCGAACCCTACCTGATGGGCCGAAACCTGAGATTCGATCTCGATCTGGGTGTGGCCGGGCGCGACTCGAGCTTTGCGACCTATGATATCGAGCGTCTGTTCTTCGTACCCTCGATCACGTTCCCACTGAGCGAAAGCTCGGCCCTCGCGGTGCGCTACAGCTACGAAGACAGCGAAATGGTTCGGCGCAGCGACGAGGTAATCTCGGGCGAGGTGATCCTGAATGAAATCGCGCAGGGCAAGCGGTCGAGCAGTGCGCTCGGGTTTACCTATTCCTTTGACAGCCGCACGACCGGGCTGAACCCCAATGCCGGCGTACTGCTCGAATTCGGGATGGATTTCGCCGGCGTCGGCGGAGACAACAAGTATGTCAAATCGCTGGCCAAGGCGATTGCGCAGACGCGGGTGTGGAACGAAGAGGTGACGTTGCGCGCATCGTTCGAGGCCGCAGCACTTCACTGGCGCAGCGATACGGCGAGCCGCGCGGTGGACCGGTTCGTGCTCGGTCCGAACACGTTCCGCGGGTTCGAACCGGCGGGTATCGGCCCGCGCGACCTGTCGAACGGGGTCGATGACGCCATCGGCGGCAACTATTACGCGGTTGCACGGTTCGAGGCCGAGTTCCCGCTGGGTATTCCCGAAGAGGTCGGGCTGCGCGGCGGTCTGTTCTATGATGTCGGCAACCTCTGGAATATCGACGATGTGGATACCACCGGCGGTGTGATCGTCGGGGCCGAAGGTTCCCTTCGTCATGTGATCGGCTTCTCGCTGCTCTGGGATACCGCGTTCGGTCCGCTCCGGTTCAACTTCTCCAAGGCGCTCCAGAAGGAAGATTACGACAAGGAGCAGACCTTCGACCTGACCATCCAGGCCAAGTTCTGAGGCGTGGGTGATGGGTCTTCGGGCCATCGTCACCCGGCTGGCTCTGCTGTCGTGGGTTATCTGTGCGCCGGTGGCAGTGTCGGCCCAGTCGCTGGGTCTGCCGCAGGTACCGATCCTGACCATCGCCTCGGAACGCCTGTTCGCGGACTCGGCCTTTGGCCGCCGCGTTGCGCGTGAGATCGAGGCCGAAAGCGCGTTGCTGGCCGCCGAAAACCGGCAGAAGGAAGCGGAACTTGAGGCCGAAGAAAAAGACCTGACCGACCGCCGCGCCAATCTTGAGCCCGAGGAGTTCCGCAAGCTCGCCGATGCGTTCGACGTCAAGGTGCAGGAAATTCGCCAGACCCAGGACGCCAAGGCCGTGGCGCTGGCCAAACGTGACGATGCGGCGCGGGTCGAATTTTTCCGCGCGATTCGTCCGGTGCTGGTTGCGCTGATGCGCGATTCCGGTGCCAGCGTGGTTCTGGAGCGGTCCAGCGTATTCCTGAGCGCCAACGCCACCGACATCACCGATCTGGCGATTTCACGTATCGACGCCGAAATCGGGGACGGAACCCAGACCGCCCCCGAGGACCAGACGGCCCCCGCGACCGAAACCGCGCCCGAGACGCAAGAGGCCCCGCAGGACTAGCGCCGCTTGCCGTATGGCGGCTTGATTGTTACTGCATTCAGAACGGAACGTGTCCGCCCCGCGCGGGTGAAAGAGGGAGAGCCCAGCATGAGCGACGAGTTGAAAAGCGCGGATATCCAGTTGATTCAGCGGATTCTGCCGCACAGATATCCGTTTCTGCTTGTGGACAAGGTCGTCGATATCGACGGCTATGCCTCGGCGCGCGGCATCAAGAATGTCACCATGAACGAACCGCATTTTCAGGGCCATTTCCCCGGCACGCCGATCATGCCAGGTGTCACCATCATCGAGGCGATGGCGCAGACCGCAGGCGTGATGCTGGGCGTCGGCTTTGACGTAGTCGATACCGATCTGCTGATCTACTTCATGTCCATCGAACGGGCCAAGTTCCGCCGAAAGGTTGTTCCCGGCGACGTGATGGAGATGAGGGTGGAAACCCTGCGCGGCAAACCCGGTGGCAAGATCTTCAAGTTCAATGGCCTGGCGATGGTAGGCGACGAGGTCGCCGCCGAGGCAGAGTTCTCCGCACTGGTCGACTGGACACCGGGCCAGTGACGGTAACGGAATCCCGACCGGCGAAAGGGTTGCGAAAATGAGCCGCATACATCCCAGCGCCGTGATCGAGGACGGCGCGCAACTGGGCGAAGGTTGCGTTGTCGGTCCGTTTTGCGTGGTGGGCCCCAAGGTGAAGCTGGGCGACCGCGTGGAACTGAAGCCGCATGTGGTTGTCACCGGCGATACCGAAATCGGCGAAGATACGGTGATTTTCAGCTTTTCGGTGATCGGCGAGATTCCGCAGGACCTGAAATTCGGCGGCGAGGACACCCGGCTGGTGATCGGCGCGCGCAACCGGATCCGCGAGAGCGTGACCGTGAACACGGGCACGGCTGGCGGCGGTGGCGTGACCCGGATCGGTGACGACTGCCTGTTGATGGCCGGGGCGCATATCGCTCATGACGTACAGTTGGGCAACCGCTGCATCATCGTGAACAACGTTCCTCTGGCCGGGCATGTGATCGTTGAGGACGACGTGATCGTGGGCGGTAATTCGGGCGTGCACCAGTTCGTGCGGCTGGGGCGCGGCGCGATCATCGGCGGACTGACCAAGGTGACGCGCGACGTGATGCCCTATGGGCAGGTGCAAGGGCCGTCCGGCCAGCTCGAAGGGCTGAACCTCGTGGGGCTGAAGCGCAGTGGTGCCTCGCGCGATGAAATCCGGGCGCTGCGGCAGGCGTTTGAGCTTCTGTCCTCGGGCGAGGGCACGTTCCAGGAACGCGCGCGGCAGTTGGTGGATAGCGACAGCGCGCATGTGCGCGAGATTGCCGAGTTCATTCTGGCCGAAAGCGGCCGGTCCTTCCACACGCCCGGGAACTGACGCATGCTGGCGCTGATTGCCGGGACCGGTGGCCTGCCTGCGGCGGTGGTGGCCGAATGCAGGCCGGCGCCGCTGGTCTGTGCGCTGAAAGGGTTCGAACCCGATACGCTGACGGCGGATCTGGTCTTTCGGCTGGAAACGCTCGGCAGTTTGCTGGCTGAGTTGAAAGCGCGCGGCGTGACCGAGGTCTGCCTGGCCGGGGCGATCCGCCGGCCGCCGGTCGATCCTGCCGCAATCGATGCCGCCACGCTGCCACTGGTGCCGGTGATCCAGCAGGCGCTGGCCTCGGGCGACGATGGGGCGCTGCGGGCGGTGATCGCCATTTTCGAAGGCGCGGGCATGCAGGTGCGTGCGGCGCATGAGATCGCGCCCGCGTTGTTGCCCGAGCCCGGTTTGCTGTCTGGCGAACTGACCGACGCCGACCGGACGGATGCGGCGCGCGCCGCGACGGTGCTGACGGCATTGGCGGCGCAGGATGTGGGGCAGGGCTGCGTCGCGGCTGCCGGGCAGGTGATCGCCGTCGAGGCGTTGCCCGGCACCGACTGGATGCTCGAGTCCTTGCGCCGCTACGACGCCAAGCCGCCAGGCGGCGTGCTGCTCAAGGCCCCAAAGGCCGGGCAGGATCGCCGCGCCGACCTGCCCGCTATCGGCCCCGGCACGATCCGCAACGCCGCTGCGGCCGGGTTGCGCGGCGTGGCTGTCGAGGCTGGAGGCGTCATGGTGCTGGACCGTGTCGCGGTGCTGGACGAATGCGCACGCACCGGCCTGTTTCTCTGGGTGCGGGAGCCCGGCTGATGCGCGTGTTCCTGATCGCCGGTGAGCCTTCTGGCGACCGGCTGGGCGGGGCGCTGATGGCGGGTCTGCGGCAGTTGCGGCCGGATGTCTCATTTGACGGTGTGGGCGGTCCGCTGATGCAGGCGCAGGGGCTCGAGAGCCGGTTCCCTATGGACGAACTCAGCGTCATGGGGTTGGCCGAGGTATTGCCACGGTTCTTTCAGCTCAAGCGGCGCATCGCGGAGGCGGCGCGGGCAGTGATCGACACCCGACCGGATGTCCTCATCACCATCGACAGTCCGGATTTCAGCCTGCGGGTGGCCAAGCTGGTCAAGGCGGCGAACCCCGACATTCGCACGGTTCACTATGTCGCGCCCAGCGTCTGGGCCTGGCGGCCCGGCCGCGCGGACAAGATGGCAAAGGTCATCGACCATGTTCTGGCGCTGTTGCCGTTCGAGCCGCCCTATATGGAGCGGGCGGGCATGGCCTGCGACTTCGTCGGTCACCCGGTGGTGGCCGAACCCCGTGCGACTGCCGAAGATATCGCAGCTTTGCGTGCCGACCTAGGGCTAGACGATGCGCCGCTGCTGCTGGCGCTGCCGGGGTCGCGGCGCGGCGAAGTGGACCGTCTCGCCCCGGTGTTCGGGGCAGCGTTGGAGCGGTTCCTCGCGGATGCGCCCGTGCTACGCGTCTTGGTCCCGACGGTGGGTCATCTGGCCGATCATGTAACGCAACTGGTATCGGGTTGGCCTGGAGATCCGGTGGTGCTGGATCCGCGCCGGTTCGATCCCGATACGGCGGCCGCGCACAAGCGGGCGGCGTTCGCTGCGGCTGAACTGGCGCTGGCGGCCTCCGGAACCGTGTCGCTCGAACTTGCTGCTGCAGCGACGCCGATGGTGATTGCCTATCGGCTCAACTGGCTGACCCAGAAAATCGCGGAGCGTATGGTGACCGTCGATACTGTCACGCTGGTTAATTTGGTCAGCGAAACGCGCGTCGTACCGGAGTGCCTGGGGCCGGATTGCACGCCCGCCGCCATTGCCCGGCAGCTTGCCAGCGTGCGGTCCGATCCATCGGCGCAGCAGGCGGCGATGGACCTGACCATGGAGCGGTTGGGGCGTGGCGGCGAGATGCCCGGTCTGCGTGCGGCGCGGGCGGTTCTGGCACGGCTCTGACGGCCGCTTCGGTGACGGTGTGCGACCGGCTCAGGCGCCTTTCCAGATCCAGCCGCCGCCATAGATACGGCTGCCGCCGGTCTCGTAGAACACGCAGGCCTGACCGGGCGACACGCCTTCCTCGGGTGTCAGCAGCTCCACCTCGGC